>CALCNZ010000254.1 GCA_937897625.1 uncultured Flavobacteriales bacterium | reverse complement strand
AGTTCAGACGTGTGCTCTTCCGATCTGAAAACAAGAATGACCCAGGTATGTATATTTCATTGCTTATTTCTTGAATTAGGGCGAATGATTATTCGCCCCGAAATGATTATTTATCCCCAAATTAGGGCGAATGATTATTCGCCCCTAGCGACGAACCATTTTCGGACTGGCATTCAACATCTTCTTCACTTGTTTAATGTCGTTCTTCAAATATCCTTTTGAATCTAATGCTTCTGCTTTTTTCAAATGCATGGTCGCAGTCATCTTATCGTTCTTGTTTCCCGATAAAACAGCCAAATTCAAATACACCGCTGCTTTGTCAACGTCCTTTTTCAAACCTAGACGCAAGGCCTCTTTGAACAATCGCTCGCTTTCTGAGAACTTGTTCGTTTGTACATCCATAGAACCTTTGATGAAGAAGTAATAGCCACGTTGATTCTTCCACAATTGGTTTACTTTGATTCGGTCTAACCACTTGCGAGCCTTTTCAATTTTTTGAACTTGCATGTAATAGAAAACCAAAATCATTCGCACACTGCGCGTGCACATAAAAACCAAGATAGCCGTTGGAATAATCATGGCAATTCCCTTCCCCCAAGACCCTTCACTAAATAAAAGAATGGTCATAAACACACTTGACAAAGCAAGCAAAAACTTTATAGCATGATTCATAATTCAATGTTTGAAGTGCAAATGTACGAAACACATTGAAGTATATTCGCACGCTTGATTTTTATTCAAATAACATGAAAACAAAACATCTATTTTTGGTTGCTTGCACCGTGACAATTTCATTGAATTCTTGGGCACAACCCGATTATCCTAAGAGCATTCCTGTTCAACAATTACCAACCATTGAAACCTACGTTCTTGCGGGGACAACCATTCAAGAGAAAAGATTGAATGGAAACTTTGGACGCGATGTTCAAGTGATTACCAAGAAAGACATTCAGTCGTTACCTGTTCGCAGTGTGAATGAGTTGTTGAGTTATGTTTCTGGACTTGACATTCGTGAGCGTGGACCTTTTGGAGCGCAGGCCGATCTTTCTATGCTGGGCGCGGGATCTGAACAGTGTTTGATTTTAATCAACGGTGTTCCCATGCGCGATCCGCAAACCGGTCACCACATGCTTAACCTTCCCGTTGACCTTTCGCAGATTGAACGTATTGAAGTCATGAATGGAACGGCTGGAAGAATTTACGGTTCGAATGCCTTAGCCGGAGCCATTAACATTATTACTTCATTACCTAAGGCTGGAAATTCTTTCGTTGAAACCTTCAACGCTACCGCCTCTTCTCAAGAAGGTTTCGTTGCGAATGGTATTCAAGCCATGGCAGCTTTCGGAAAACAAAAATCGCAACACAGTATCTCATTAGGGGAATTTAATACAAATGGCTACCGTTATAATTCAGCCAATGATCAAAAGCGCATCAGCTACCTCGGTCACGTGAATTTGAAGCGAAACAACTCGCTCGATATCATGGCTGGACATTTCAAAAACAATTTCGGAGCGAATGGATTTTATGCTTTTCCGTATGACAAAGACGCTGTTGAAGACGTGAACACTTCTTTCGTTTCAGCGAAGGCAAATATTGCAGATGCGAAAAACATCTGGACCTTCAAACCCATTGTTTATGCGCGTTTCAACCACGACCATTACGTTTTTATAAAAGACAATCCAAGCTATTACGAAAACACGCACAACAGCAAAGCTGCGGGTGCTGAATTTCATGCGACCCGCGCAAACAAATTTGGTCAGTTGGGTCTAGGTGCTGAAGGAAGAACAGAAATCATTCAAAGCACAAATCTTGGCGACCACTCTCGTTCGTTTTTCAACGTATACGGCGAAGAGCGTTTCATGCTTGGAAAGTTCAACACAACTTTAGGCGTGAATGCGCAATACAACACGGCCAATGGGGTAAGCTTCTTCCCTGGCATTGAAACCATTCGTCACTTCACCAACAAGTCTGCGATATACGCTAACGTGGGAACCGGCAATAGACTTCCCTCTTATACTGAATTGTATTACTCCGATCGCTCAAACAGCGGGAACGATTCATTGCTTAATGAGAAAGCGCGTAATGTTGAAGTTGGTTTCAAAAAATTCGGGAAATTGAATTTCACTGCCAGCGGATTTTACCGCAGTATATACAACGCTATCAATTACACGCGTGCAAGTGATGCGGATAAGTGGACACCTTCCAACTTCACAACTGTAAATTTCTTAGGTGTAAACGCCAATTTGAATTGGATGTTTGATGACAAGGTTACCTTGAAGTTGAACTATACTTACCTCGATGCACAGCTCGGAACAGAGAACGCAGTGCAAAGCAAATACGCTTTGTACCATGCAAGACACCGCGTTTCTTTTCAATACTATCAGAAAATCACGAGCACATTGAGCACAAACATTGCCGTTCGTTACACCGAGCGATTCACTGGAACAAACTACACAGTGGTTGATTTTCGTGGAATGTGGAAGTTGAATGAAAACATCACCTTGAATTTCGACGTGACCAATTTGCTTGACCGCAAGTACATTGACCAAGGGTATATTCAAATGCCTGGACGTTGGTTCCGTGTTGGATTTCGTTTCAACATAAACTAAAACAACTCGAGCGATTGAGTTATCTTAGCACACAAGAACAATTGTATGTCGGTATTCGGAAACATTTTCAAAAAGAAAAGTCCTCAATTGGATGAAGCGTTAAGCTTTGCTCCGATTGTTGCCGACATGCACAGTCATTTGCTTCCCGGGATTGACGACGGTTCTGTGGACATGGAAAATTCCATTGAACTTATTTCAGTCTTGCACAGCATGGGCTACAAAAAGCTCATCACCACTCCGCATATTTTCTGGGACATGTATAAAAACACAACCGAGATTATTCGCGAGAAGGAAGCATTGGTTCAAGCTGAATTGAAAGTTCGTGGAATAGATGTTGAATTTCAAGCAGCAGCGGAATACTACGTAGATGAGCATTTTGAAGAGTTGATTGCGAAAGATGACATCTTAAGTTTTGGAGATAAACACGTGCTATTTGAATTGTCGTTCGATACGGAACAGATCAATTACAAGCGTGCTGTTTTCAATTTGCAATTGAACGGTTACAAGCCCATTCTTGCCCACCCCGAGCGTTACGAATATTGGCACGGGAACTTCGCGAAATACGAAGACGTAGCAGATCGCGGAATTCTAATTCAAATAAATACGAACTGTCTAACCGGACATTACGGTCCTGGAGTGAAGCGCATTTCAGAACGCTTAATAGAAGCGGACTTGGTGGATTTCATTGGAACCGACACGCACCACGTTGGACACTTGAATCTGTTGGAAGCCATGCGCCGTTCACCTCTTCTAAAAAAACTGGTTGAATCGGGAAGGCTTCTCAACTCAACCTTGAAGTAGACTTACATTATTTTATTGTAAACTCGCTCACATCAAAATTAAATATCTTAAATTCGAAAAAACAAAATAACATGAGCAAACAAATTTGGAATATCGACGGCGCCCACAGTGAAATTGGGTTCAAAGTTCGTCACATGATGATTACCAACGTTAACGGTATCTTCAACACTTACACTGCAACGATGCATGCTGACGCAGCAGACTTTTCAGATGCTGAAATTTCTTTCGAAGCTGACATCGATTCTATTAGCACGCGCAACGAGCAACGCGATGGACACTTGAAAAGCCCTGAGTTTTTCGATATGGAAAAATTCCCAAAGGTGAGCTTCAAGTCTTCTTCATTCACCAAGACTGGTGATGGACAATACGCAATGAAAGGTCACTTCAACATGCACGGAGTAGAAAAAGAAATTTCTATGAATGTTGAATTCACTGGAACTGTTGTTGACCCATGGGGACAAGTAAAGGCCGGCTTTGAAATCACCGGCGCTTTAAACAGAAGCGAATTTGGTTTGACATGGAACGCGACAAGCGAAGATGGTTCTATCGTTTTAGACGAAGTAATCAAATTGGTGTTGAACGTTCAAATGATCAAACAAGTATAAGATTATATCTGAATTCCGAATGTGAAGAAGAACGTTCTTCCATTTGCGGGTAACAATCCAGGGCCGGGGTAACCTCCGGCCCTTCTTGTGAAATAACTTTCGTTGAAGAGGTTGTTCACTCCTGCTTGAAGAGTGTAATTTGCTTTTCCGCTGAATCCAAAGCTCAAGTCACTCACCTGATATGCCGGAATAAGTCCAGTTGTCGCAGCAGCATTCGGAGTGATTGTATTCAACGCATCTGCAAACGCCTCGCTTACTTTATTCAACTGGTAAGTCGCTGTGAATCCTTTCAATTTATAAGTTAATCCGTAACGCTGAATGCGACGCGGTGCATTCTCAACGGTTTTATTGGTTCGGTCTGAAGAAGAACCTGCGACAATTGTTGGATCATTCCAACTTGTATAAGTCGCTTCGTTGTAGGCAATAGATGCAAAGGGTTGAAGGCCTCCGAATTTTCCATCTTGAAATTTATTCAGCACATTTCCTTCCACATAAATCTCAATTCCTTTAGACAACGAGGCGCCAATGTTTGTCACGTAGCGAATGCTGTTCTGTGTGTAATTTCCAATGCGATCTTGAATAGTCATT
Source organism: uncultured Flavobacteriales bacterium (assembly GCA_937897625.1). GTDB lineage: Bacteria > Bacteroidota > Bacteroidia > Flavobacteriales_D > Sanyastnellaceae > CAIZGX01. The sequence continues at coordinate 3,516 of CALCNZ010000254.1, read as the reverse complement.
TGGTAAACGCCCACATCGTAATGTATGTAATTCTTCCAATCGCCACGAACGCCCAAATCAATATTTAAAGACTCGCTGTCTTTCAACTTCGGATCAATCACATCTGTTGTAGCCGCAGGTGTTAATTCAGAGAAGGTCATTGGACGGAAGGCCTGTGAAGCATTCGCGTAGATTTCATTGTCTTCATTCAAATGAAACTCTGCTCCTATTCCTGCCAAAACTTTTGAAACGGTTCTTTTTTGAAGTGGAATAGTTCCCGCATCGTAATTCACTGTACCACTGCCTGTAGCCGTGATTTGCTCGAAACGAATACCAGGAACTAGTAATAGCTTCTTGCCTACAAAGAGCGCTTGTTCAGCAAAGAGCGCGTAGTTTTTCGTTCCGAAAACATAATTCACTTTGTATCCCAAAGCATCTAATGTTGTATCGAAATCTGAACCGGTAGACCCGTTTCCTTTTTGATGACGGAAGGTTTTCGCCTGATAAGCTCGCGCACCGAAGGCTAATGTTTGTTTATTTCCGAATAATTGGAATTCGTATTTTGCTCTCCATTCTGTTCCGATGTTCTGGTATTTATCGGAATCTACGCGGCGATGAGCATATTGATTGGTGTTCGTGTCTATAGCGTCTGCCGTAGTTATGGGGTCAAGAAATCCAATGCTACTGCGGGTGGCCAATAAGCCGAATGTTTTTATTTCCAACTGAAATTTGTCTGAAACATTTACATCGAGCTGCACATTCAAAATGTTCCAAGGAATACTTAACCAATTTCGCGCTCTAAGACTTTGCTGTGGGTCTGATTGAAACTGAGCATCTGTAAGTCCTCCAGGCTGTTGGCTCTTCATATCGGAATGGGTGTACTCGGCCTTCAATTTCACTTTTTTATTGAAATCATAACCCATTGAAATGAATCCTGTTTGTGTGTGATACGCGCTGTTCTGTCTCCAACCGTCAGCAGATCTTCTGTGATAAAAAGTATAAATGCTAAACTTATTTTTACGCTCACCGATACTCACGAAATTGTTGATGAGGTTGTAAGATCCTATTGTTTGACGGAATTTCATGACCGAACCATTGCTAGTTGGCGCTGAATCGAACACATAATTGATCATTCCGCCAAATTGTGGTCCGTATTGCAAACTACTTGCACCTCGAAGCACTTCAATTTTTTTTACCGCATCGGCAGGCGGAGTATAATAAGCTTCTGGATATCCGAAAACATCGGAAGCCATGTCGTAACCATTTTGACGCATGTTGAATTCCCATGAACGATTGGGGCTTAAACCGCGCGTTGCAATTCCAGTTTGAATGCCGCTTCCATCGCTTTCCCAAACCATTATTCCAGGAACTCTCCCGAACAGTTGGCGCGAGTTGTTCGACGATAAGTCTATATTCAGGTTTTCCGGAGTGATGAATGCTGATTTCTTTCCACCGTAAATTCTAACCCCATCAACGGCAGGTAAATTTCCCGTTTCATCAATAACGGTATGCTTAATTTCAATGAATGAAGTGGTGAATTTAGGTAAGGTGTCTTGTTGTCCCCAAGCTGAAAGTGCCACTGCACTTAGGATTCCGATACACAAGTTCTTTCTCATAACTGCTATTTAGATTAATTCTCAATTGCAAAGAAAGACCTATACCATTCAAAGGGCAATACCACATTTATAGTAAAAAAAAGAGGACCGAAGTCCTCTTTAAAAAAAAAAAAAAAATGAAACTATACTAAGATAGCATCAAGCTTTTCGGTTAGAACGTTCTTCGGAACAGCGCCAACACTCTTGTCTACAACTTCTCCGTTCTTCACGAAAATAATTGTAGGAATATTTCTGATTCCAAATTTCGCACTGATTTCTGGATTGTTATCTACGTTTACCTTACCAACCACTGCGCGACCTTCGTATTCAGAGTACAACTCATCTACAATCGGCCCAACTAGCTTACATGGTCCACACCATTCCGCCCAAAAATCAATCATCACTACTTTATCTGAACCATCAACCAATTCACTGTAGTTTGTGTCTGTAATTTCAACTGCCATATCTGTAAGTTTTTATGTTTCTTAAATGTTGTGTTTCATAGTTGAAACGGGGCACAAATGTAACACTAACTTTCTGTGAATATCAAGAAAAAAATCATCTTTTCATTCACAATTCCGCATTAATGAGTTGTTTTCGAATGGAATGTGCCCGAGTCAGCTTTTCTCTTTCTAAGTGAAAAATAGAGTAAAACAGCCCCTCCAATCATAAATAACACAGCAATAATTTCTGCCTGTGTAGCCTGAACACCTAGGAAGTCAAATTTATTGTTCACGCGAATCTTTTCAATAAAGAATCTTTCAAGACCATTGAAGATAAGATACAATGCAGTGATTACACCTGCTACTTTCACACGTTTGCGAATAGACCACAAAAAGATAAAGATGGCCACGGCTGCAACAATTTCATAAAGTGGTGTTGGAAATACGCCAGGAACTAAATGTGTTCCGTAGCCTGGATATTGATCTGATGACATGATCTCTCCTACTCGATTCACGTTATTCGGATAATCATAAGACCAAGCCCAATCGGGCAACCAAGAGAGCCATCCGGGTTTGGGACTTAGGTTTTCAATTCCCCAATCTCCGTCGCCACTGGTATGGCAACCCATGCGACCAATTCCGTAGGCTAAGATCATTCCCGGTGTTGCGGCATCTGATAAGACCAACAACGGAATCTTCTTCATTCTCGCAAAGGTTAAAACCACAATGGAACCTACGATTAATCCGCCATAAACCGTTAATCCGCTAATAAAGCTCTCCAACGATGGATGAGTGAAAAATTCACGAAGCTCAGCTGGATTCTCGAACAAGTGAAACAACTTCGCTCCAGCAAGTCCGCCAATGGCTGCTAAAAAAGTAATGGTACCCGTATACTCCCCTGCAGAAAATGTTTCCATTTTCTCTTCGGGTTGCGGCAATTGCTTTTTCTTTTCAGTGAAATAGCGGTAATAGGCATATCCGCCCCCCACTAACAATCCCAATAATGGATAACCGCTTTTCGAAAAAATAATATGCTGCGGAGAATTCACGCCATTGAATAATCTAGCGCTGTTCACCAATAAATAAATCACTTTCCATCCGAGAACAAAACCCATTAAACCGGAAAAGAAAATGTCCATCATATTCGGAGCACCACCAACAATTACTTTTCGAACACCGCCTTTAATAAGACCGAGCGATTCTTTTCTTTTCAATTCGAGTGTTAACGTGTAACTGGCAGCAATAAACGCAAGAGCAACAAAGAACCCGAAACTGTTCAGCATTTTGGCCCAAGACCATTCAACACCGAACCAGTCGTAGAAGACATGATATAAAGTTGGATACATTCAGCGAATATAATAAGGGAATGTAAAGCCATGAAGTAATATCTAGTCAATAAATCTCGACTACTCTTCAAGATTTGGTAATATGAAATTCATGCAGCCTTCATTTAAGACGAGTTAGTTTGTAAAAAAAAAAGCATGTTCAAAAAAGTAAAA
>CALCNZ010000253.1 GCA_937897625.1 uncultured Flavobacteriales bacterium | reverse complement strand
AGGTGTGAACGCGAAGAAGCAAGTGGGTATTCGCATTCATAGTGGAAGAAATAGAATTGTTCGTCGCATGTTCGAACACTTCGGTTACACGGTAGTGAAACTAGATCGCGTAATGTATGCAGGTTTAACGAAGAAGGAATTAACGAGAGGAAGATACAGACCACTTACAGATGGCGAAATCGGATTCTTGAAAATGATTCGTTAATGAACCCTACCGTTCGCATAGCCAATCAACTTTCTGAAGACTGGATGATACTCATCTTTGTTTTCGCATTGGGGATTATTGCATGGGTAAATCGAGACAACACGGTTTTACGTGCAATTTTGCGTTCAGTACTCAGCAGAAGATTTTTTAAACAAGAGGAACGAAGAGAAGGTCACGCCTGGAAGAATTTCGGAATGTTAATTTGCTTTTTTCTCATGGGCGGATTGGTGCTAACCTTGGTGAGTAAGCGATATTTTTCGAACATTTTTACGTCATTGCCTTTTTATCAATTCCTTGTTGGAGTAGGGGTTGTTGTTGTTCTTTTTGGAATAAAGTGGGTCATGACTTGGTTGGTTGCCTTTTTTACAGCGGGTGCATCTACGGCCTTGGAGGATTACAATAAATATCTAGCACTTACGGCTCGATTTGCAGTGCTGGCACTAACAGGTCCCTTGCTATTGGCGGTTTATTCAACGGGAAGCGTGAGTGATATTGCCTTGAATTTGTCTTTGATTTTATTGATAACAGTACCCTTTTTAAGTACAATTCAAGCAATGTTTTCAGCAATGCAAATGGGTGTACCATTTTTCTATATCTTTTTTTACCTTTGCACCTTCGAAGTTCTGCCTTGGGCAGTGCTTTCGAAACTAATTTGGCTAAACGTTTTTTAGAGGATATCCTCAACCTTCAGAGATGGCAGAGAAAATTAAAACAATTTTAATTACGCAACAAGATCCAGGGTCCGATAAAAACCCATACGTAGATCTTGCGAAAAAGCATAAGTTAAAAATTGATTATCGTCCTTTCGTACATGTTGAAGGCCTGAGTGGACAAGACTTTCGTCAGCAGCGAATCGATTACGCAGAGCATCCTTCGGTATTGTTCACGAGTAGAAATGCTGTTGATCACTATTTCCGTTTAGCGAAAGAATTACGCATTACTGTTTCCGATGCAACGAAATATTTTTGCTTGAGCGAAGCCATTGCTTTTTATCTACAGAAGTATACTCAGTTTAGAAAAAGAAAAATTTTCTACGGCAATGGAACATTTGCAGAGATAATGGATTTCGTAAAGAAGCATAAAACTGAAAAGTTCATGCTTCCTTGTTCAGATATGTTGAAGCCAAGTATACCGGAAACTTTAGCAAAAGAAAAAATAGATTTCTCGAAGGCGGTCATGTACAAAACAGTGTGCAGCGATTTGAGCGATTTGGCCGATGTTAAATACGACATGTTGGTTTTCTTCTCTCCATCTGATATTGAATCGTTGTACAAAAACTTCCCGAAGTTCAAACAAAACACAACGAAGATTGCGGTATTCGGACAAACCACTGCTCAGGCGGTAGAGAATGCAAAGCTTCGCATAGATGTTATGGCACCTAACCCAAAGGCGCCAAGCATGAGTAAGGCTATTGAATTGTTCATTCAGCAGAAATAATATTCTCTTTTATGGCATAAGTGTTTGTGAAAGCGTTCAACGCCTTTCATGAATTTTGTGCGCATGTCAAATACCAATCAACTTTTTTATACGCTGGCACTTGCTAATGTGCCACATTTAGGTCCCATTCGCTTTCGAAAACTAATAGAGAAATTCGGTTCAGCAGAGTTGGCCTTTCAAACACCCATTTCAAAATGGGAACTTCCCATTCGTTTTAAATTCGATTCAGAAAAGAAAACCGAATTTCTGAAGAAGGCCGAGCGCGAAATGAACGAAGCCCTTCAACATAAAATTGAACTAGTAAGTTTCGAATGCGCACACTACCCCAACAGATTGAAGTACTTCGACGATGCGCCAGTTTTTCTTTTTAAAAGAGGGAATGGTGAAGTGAACCCTGCACGAACAATTGGGATTGTCGGAACGCGCAATGCGACCGCATACGGCAGATCTTTCTGCCATGAACTCATTGCTTCCTTGCGTGAATTGGATGTGGTGGTCATAAGCGGGCTTGCACTGGGCATAGATGCGCAAGCGCATTCTTCTGCGTTGGAGAACAACATGGTCACGTGGGCGTGCATGGCGAACGGGCATGAGAATGTTTATCCGAGAGAGAATAGAAAGTTGGTGCCGCGTATCGAAGAGTCTGGATTGGTATTCTCTGAATTGGCTCCTGGTGTGAAAGCCGAACGCGAGTATTTTCAGACGCGAAACAGGTGCATAGCTGCACTTTCAGATGCGCTGCTAGTGGTAGAGTCGGCTGCAAAAGGAGGTGCGCTTGTAACGGCGAATTTCGCAAACGACTTCAACAAGGAAGTTTTTGCATTGCCCGGACGCGCGAATGACGCCTATAGCAGAGGGTGCAACAATCTTATTCGTCAACAAAAGGCTCACTTGGTAACCTCGGCTGAAGAGCTGTGCGTGCTCATGAATTGGCAGTTAACAGAGAAGGCAACACAATTGGTCATTCCGGAATTGAGTGCTGAAGAAACGAAGATTTTCAATTTGCTCCGAAGAGAACATTCACTTGATTTAGACGTGTTGAAATGGAAATTCGAAGGAGAAAATTTAGCGCTGCACTTGTTGAAATTGGAATTGAAAGGCGTGGTGCGTTCTTTACCCGGAAACAAAATTGAGTTGGCTTAGTCTTGCGATTTGTTGTATTGAAAACGCTTCAACAAGGCTGGTACAAAGGCCAAGCAGAAAAAACTTCCAATGGCGCAAACCGTTATGAAAATAAGCGCAACTGAAGAAGGAATGATGTGAACGGGATAGTAGTCGACTACGGCGCCTTGCATGCGCACGAGCCCAACAGTTTGTTGCAAATAGGTAAGCAACAAGCCAATCGAAGTTCCAATAACAGCTCCTGTAAGATTAATAAACACCCCTTCCAAAATAAAAATATTTCGAATCGTAGCTTTCGTGGCGCCCATGCTGTACATGACGTGAATGTCTTTTTTCTTTTCAATAATAAGCAGCGTAAGCGATGCTAAAATGTTGAAACTTGCAATGATTAAAATGAAAACCAAAATGAGGTAAGTGGCCCACTTCTCGCTCTCGTTGGTTTTGTATACCAAGGCGTTTTTGTCTTCTCTTGTTTGAACGTTTAATTCGGGAAGAAGTCCTTGCAATTCCTCTTTCAACTTCTGTAAATCGGTGTTGGGTGAAGTTTGAATTTCAAGCGAAGTAAACGTGGAGTCCATTTCATAGAGTTCCCGTGCTAAGCGGAAAGGAAGGAAAATATACTTCTTGTCGAGTTCAGCATTCGCGGTGAAAATTCCGGTCACTCGAAGATTGGTTTCATTGAACGCATTTTCTCTATTGGTTGAAAGTCTTCTTCCTGCTACAGGTGTTTTAATGTTTAGAATAACCGCGGGTTGAAGTGTTGAAGGAAATTGCAATTCACCGCGAACCCCCAGTCCTACAACCGCATAATTGGCCGAATCTTCTTCCAATAAAAACTCTCCTGTATAGACCATGCTGTCGGTGGGCAAGGTCTTGACGTAGTTGGCTTCAATACCTTTAACGGTAGCAACAGTATTGGAATTGTTGTATTGAAGCCAAGCGTCGTTTTCGATTACTTTACCAATAACAGTAACGCCTTCGAGTTGTTGAATTTTTTCGAAGGGAATGGATTTCTCTTCGATTTGAATTCCTTGTTTCGCAACAATGGTAATGGGCGCATCGAAGCTCGAGAACAAATCTTCAATGAGAAGTTCAAGGCCATTGAAGGCGCTCATTACAAGTATCATGGCACAAGCAACAAATGCCACAACGCTCATGGAGATGAGCGATATGGCATTTATAATGTTTCGCGATTTTTTCGCGAACAAATAGCGTCTTGCAATGAAGAGGGAAAGCTTCACGACTTAAAGTGTTCCGCGTCTTTCTTGTTCGCGTTCGATGGATTCGAAGAGTGCTTTGAAGTTTCCTTTCCCGAAAGATTGTGCGCCTTTTCTTTGAATAATTTCAAAGAACATGGTGGGTCTGTCGAGAACAGGTTTCGTGAAGATCTGAAGCAAATATCCTTCGTCGTCGCGATCAATCAAGATTCCTAGTTCCTGAAGCGGAGCAAGGTCTTCGTCAATTTTTCCAACACGATCTAATACTGTTTCGTAGTAGGTGTTTGGCACGGTTAAGAATTCAACGCCGTTGTTTTTTAAAGCGGTAACGGTTTCAATAATGTTGTTGGTTGCTACAGCAATGTGCTGCACGCCTGCGCCGTTGTAGAATTCAATGTATTCTTCAATTTGACTTTTCTTTCTTCCTTCAGCAGGTTCGTTAATTGGGAATTTTACACGACCGTTTCCGTTCGCCATTACCTTACTCATTAACGCGGTGTATTCCGTTGAAATGTCTTTGTCATCGAAGCTCACGAGTTGCGTGAATCCCATCACTTTCGCATAGAATTCAACCCACTTATTCATTTCATTCCAACCCACATTTCCCACCATATGATCAATGTATTTCAATCCCACTTCTTTCGGTTGGAAAGTAGGTTCCCATTTCACGTAGCCCGGCATGAATACACCGTTGTAATTTTTGCGTTCAACGAAGTAATGGAAAGTTTCACCATAGGTGCGAATTCCGCTCAGGATAATTTCTCCGTTTGCGTCATTCAAACGAATAGGATCAAGGCAAGTTTCACCTCCACGAAGGGTAGTTTCTTCCCACGCTTTGGTAGCATCTTCCACCATTAATGCAACAACCTTAACGCCATCTCCGTGTTGGTTCACGTGCTCGTTAATGGGTCCGCCAGGTACGAGAGCTGTTGTTAGAACCAAGCGAATTTTATCTTGTTGAAGGACGTATGAAACGGCATCTTTCGATCCGGTTTCCAGTCCGCGGTAGGCAAGAGGTTTGAATCCCCATGCGCTCATGTAATAGTGCGCAGATTGTTTTGCATTTCCAACATACAATTCAACGTAGTCGGTACCTAAAAGAGGTAAGAAATCTTGTGCGTCAGGAAATATTTTTTCTATTTCTGAACCAGAGTCGTAAATGTTCATGATAACCAGCTTTTAATATAATTTGGATCGTTAATTTGAAGGGCTGCTTCGGTAATTCGAAGGGGTCTGAAAGGATCAATCATAACCGCAAGTTCTTGCGTTTCTTTTTGACCAATGCTTCTTTCGTAAGCACCGGGGTGTGGTCCGTGTGGAATGCCTCCCGGATGAAGAGAAATGAATCCTTTTTCAATGTGATTGCGACTCATGAAATCTCCGTCTACGTAGTACAAAACTTCATCTGAATCGATGTTGCTGTGGTTGTATGGCGCGGGAATGGATTGCGGATGATAATCGTACAATCTTGGAACGAAAGAACAAATCACAAAGTTGTGCCCTTCAAAGGTTTGATGCACCGGTGGCGGTTGGTGTATGCGGCCGGTAATGGGTTCGAAATTGTGAATGGAAAACGCGTAGGGATAATTATATCCGTCCCATCCTGCAACATCGAAAGGATGTGTCGCATACACAAGGGTGTGCATGTGATTTTCCTTTCTAATTTTCATTTTGAAATCGCCTTTTTCGTCGTGTGTTTCCAATTCAGAAGGGCGCTTGATATCGCGTTCACAGAAGGGTGAACTTTCTAGCAGTTGTCCGAATTGATTTCGGTAACGCTTCGGCGTAACGATGGGCGAGAAACTTTCCACAATGAAGAGGCGATTGTCTTCTGTATCGAATTCAATCTGGTAAATCATACCTCTTGGAATAACCAAGTAGTCGCCGTATTCGAAAGGAATGTTTCCAAGAAAAGTTCTCAATTTTCCAGAACCGCGATGAATGAAAATCACTTCGTCGGCATCGGCGTTTTTGTAGAAATATTCTGTTAAACTTTTGCGAGGAGCTGCAACTGAAATATGCAAATCATTGTTGAAGAGAAGTACGGTGCGGCTGTCTAAAAAATCGTCTTGTGGGGCAACATTAAAACCGCTGAGCATGCGCGGTTCGATGTTGTGATAAACCGCTGCTTTCGGCGAAACATCCACGGGAGCGCTAATGCTTTTAATTTGGGTAGGTCTGTGCAAATGATAAAGCAGTGAAGACATTCCGCTGAAACCTTCTGTGCCGAATAGCTGTTCGTAATGCAATTCGCCAGATTCCTTGTAAAACGTAGTGTGACGTTTCGCAGGTATTTTTCCGAGTGTATGGTAAATAGGCATGCGGCGAAGTTACGAATGAAGATGAATGAAAAATACATGAGCAAAAGCAATTCGCACGCTGATGTTTCTCAAGAGGCGAAATTAATTTTCGGGCTCTTTAATTGCGTTGATGTAATAGTTCAAGTTTGGGGGCTCAATGTGTCCCTTTACCAAGAAGGCGTTAGGGTATATTGGACGAAGGTTTTTCAACTCTTGTCTTGCTTCACTTTCGGTAAGAAAGTCGCCGATTCTTAAGCTGAAATCTGGAACGTTTTGTTCAAGATAAGCTTGGTGAAGAAGTCCTTTTGAAATGTATTCTTGTCGCTTTGCTTTGGCCTGATCCAAGGGGCCGAAGAAAATTTGAATGCGGTATCCTTGAAGGTTATTTAAGCCACGGGAATTTTTCTCAAGCGCGATAACGCTGGGCGATGCATTGAAGACAACAGTTCCTGTGCCCAACGAATCTGCCGCAGTTCTGTTTGGTGTTGCGGTAGGTTTTGTTGCATCGGATTGCGCAAAAGTGCAAATCGGAAGAAGTAAAATCCCGAGGAAGAGTTGTTTTAACATGACAGTGGACATTTCTTAACAAAAGTAGGTGCTTCCTGTTGAACTACAAAACTTAAATAGCGATGAATCAATAGAGTATGCGCTGAAAAGCGCGAGCGGCTTATTTAGAATAGGTATAAATTGAGAAATAGATGTAAATGACATTTCTGTGATAAACCTCGTGAAGTAAATTTGCCACGCTATAAATTAGGATTTTTGTAAAAAACCAGCAATGAAGCGACTTCTAGCAAGTTTAAAAGGATTAGCGTTGTTAACGATTGTTAACCTATCCTTATTTTCAGCGGCTTACGCTGCTAATATTCACGAAGGGGGAGACCCTGTTAAAGGTGCTGCGCTCTTTAACGCCAACTGTGCGTCGTGTCATAAAATAACAGACGAAATCTTGGCTGCTCCAGGTTTGAAAGGTGTTTCAGATCGTTGGGCGGGTAAGGACGAGATGATTGTCAAATGGATTAACAATCCACAAGCTGCGGCTGCATCTGGAGATGCATACGTGAAAGGTTTGGTTGACAAGTATGTTGGTACTTACGGTTGGATGGCTGCTCAGGCGGTTTCCAAAGAAGAGATCAATCACATCTTAACCTATGTGAAATCAGGCGGCGGTGACGCAGGTGCGAAAAAGGATGAAGGTCCGAAGTGCATTACCGTTGAGGACATGGCCAAAATGAAAGCATTGGAAGAAGAGTCCAACGGTGGCGGCGGAGTAATCTGGATCATTATCATAGGTTTGATTCTAGCGATTGTTGGCGTTTCTGCTGCGAACATTTCACGTTCATTGAAGGCAGCGCAAGCAGAAGGTGATTCTACAGAAGAAGAAGAGCATAAAGGATACTGGTCTTCTGTGAAATCTTGGATGTGGAAGAACAAAGGATTCGTAGGAATCGTTGGTGTATTCTTAGTTTGTTATTTTGTGGTTGTTGGATACGGAACATTAATGGATATTGGTGTTTACGAAGGATACAATCCAGAACAACCCATTTGGTTCTCACACGCAAGTCACGTTTGTAAAAACGAAATCGATTGTCAGTACTGTCACAGCAGTGCGTCTAAATCTAAGCACGCGGGTATTCCTTCTGTGAATGTTTGTATGAACTGTCACAAGGGTATAAACAAAGGGCCAATCACTGGGTCAAAAGAGATTGCTAAAATCTACGCTGCAATTGGATTTGATACGTTAACCAAGCAGTACATTGCGAACTACGATCAGAAGCCAATCGTTTGGAACAAAGTTCACAACTTACCTGATCACGTTTACTTCAACCACAGTCAGCACGTTACTGTTGGAAAAATCGATTGTAAGCAATGCCACGGTCCTGTTCAAACGTATACAACTGGTCGCCAGGCTACAACTGAAGAGATTAACCTTCAAGAAGATGTAGAAGGGTTAGTGAAATTGACTAAACCAAGCCTTACCATGGGCTGGTGTATTGAATGTCATAAAGAAAAGAAAATCGACTTGTCTTCGAACGGTTATTACGAGGAAATGCATGAGCGTTTCAAATCTACTGAAGCAGGAAAGCGCACCTTACGTGCATTGCTTCAAGATAACATCGACGGAATGAAGTTGGGAGAAAAGTTAGATACATTGCGTCCTGAAATTTCTGTTAAAGGAATGGGTGGATGGGAATGTGGAAAATGTCACTATTAATTTTGATTGGACCTGAATATCATGGGTATGAATAAAAAATACTGGACAGGAATGGAAGAGTTGGAGAACACTTCTTCTTTCCAAGAAAGCATGTCAACAGAGTTTGCAAAGTCTGAAAGCGTTGAAAGCTTTTTAGGCAATGATAAGCTTGCCGAAAGTAACACTGGACGTCGTGACTTCTTGAAGTTCATGGGATTCAGTGTGGCTGCTGCAACGCTTGCCGCTTGTGAAACTCCTGTAATTAAAAGTATTCCTTACGTGGTGAAGCCAGAGGAAATTACTCCGGGTGTTGCGAACTACTATGCATCTTCTTTCTATGATGGGAATGAATATGCGAATTTGTTCGTGAAGACACGCGAGGGTCGTCCAATCTTCATTAAAGGAAACAAAGAACACGGAATTGGTGGCGGTGCTGTTTCTTCAAGAATCAATGCCTCTGTATTGGGTCTTTATGACAGCGCTCGTATTCAAGGACCTTTGAAAGGTGGTGCTACCACTGATTGGGGAACATTGGATGCGGAAGTTTCAGGTGCTTTGGCAAGTGCTTCTTCCATTCGCATTTTATCGAACACGATTATTAGCCCAAGTGCGAAGCGCGCGATTGCAGAGTTCTCTGCGAAATATACTGGAAAGGTTCAGCACATCCAATGGGATTCAATTTCTTATCAAGGTATACGTCTTGCTCACAAGAACGTATTGGGCAAGGATGTTATTCCTGCTATTGATTTTTCTAAAGCCAAAACTATAGTTTCGGTAGGAGCTGATTTCTTAGGAACTTGGATGTCTTCGAATTTATTCCAAGGTGCTTATGCTTCAACGCGTCGCCCAGAAGGTGAGTGGATGAGCAAGCATTATCAATTTGAAGCGACTATGTCTTTGACAGGGTCAAATGCTGACGTTCGCATTCCAATTAAACCTTCGCAAGAAGGTGCTGTAGTTGCTGCATTATACAATGCAATCAAAGGCGGAAACGCTGAAGTTGCTGGAGTGGATTCAGCGCGTATTGCACGCATTGCAGAAGAGTTGAAAGCGAATGCAGGTGAGAGCATTGTTGTTGCAGGAAGCAACAACGTAGATGTTCAATCGATCGTTTGTGCTATCAACAACGAATTAAGAAACTACGGTTCAACATTGAACGCAGACAAACCAGTTAATTTCTATCAAGGAGACGATGCAGCAATGGATCGTTTGGTTGCAGAAATGAACAACGGTCAAGTTGGCGCATTGATCGTTTACGGAACTAACCCAGGATATTCTTACGCAGATGCAGCTGGATTCAAAGCGGCAATGGGTAAGGTTTCAACAGTGATTAGCTTCAACGGTTTTGCCGACGAGACTTCAGCGAAGTCTACATACAATGCTCCTGATCACCACTACCTTGAGTCTTGGAATGATTTAGAGCCAATGGCTGGACGCATCGATTTCGTTCAACCAACAATTACCCCACTTTACAATACGCGTTCTGCACAAGAGAGCTTTTTGCGTTGGTCAGGTAATTCAACAACTTATTACGATTACATCAAAGGAACTCATGCAGGTTTGTCTTCAGACTTGTTTAACATGAGTATTCACAATGGAACTACACACAATGTGGCATTGCCAGTTGCGGAAAATGCACCAGTCGTTGTTCCGATAGCGGCTGCAAGTCCTGCAGAAGGTGATGTAGCTCCAGTAGTTGCAGCAGCAGCAATAGCAGCACCTGTGATTGCAGCGGCTCCTGTAACTTATAACCTTGCTTCAGCATTAGCGAACGCAAGTTCAATGGCTACAGGCGAATGGGAAGTTAGCCTTTACCAAAAAGTAACCATTGGTGCTGGT
>CALCNZ010000252.1 GCA_937897625.1 uncultured Flavobacteriales bacterium | reverse complement strand
AGTATAAAAGGGTTGCTGAAAGAAGAACAGAAAGAAACTCTAAGGAATCTATTTTTACTTTTGCTTCGCGAGAATAAAGTGGAATTAAAAGCAACCCGTTACAAAATGAAGGATCGTTATTTCCAGTTTTTTCATTTGCTCAGTTGGAAGGATCGAATTCTTTTTGTTGCATTCTATGTCTTCCCTGATAAATCCTATTTGGAGCAATTATATGGAACCCAAAGCAACCGGTTTTTCTTGTGGTTGAAACACATCAAGTCTATTGTCAAGAGCTAGTTTAACGTTTCAAAAAAGGAGATAGAATAAGCCCCGCGAAAATGCGGGTGCAGTAAAGAGGAAAGTTGTAGACAATTCCAAAAGTTACAATAATTTTTTTCCAAAAATGAAGCCACGGGTCAGTCATATTTTTTTTGGAATTCTTTCGAGTAAAGTCCCGAATAATACCTATATAATTTTCGCTATACACGATAGGATCAAAGGCCATGCAAGTGTCCCCGCGAAGCAGAAATTCAAAACTTTCAGGGTTGCTTCTAATCTTGATAACTCGATGCGCAATCCATTTCTCCCCAATTTCAAAAACCACAATATCTCCCCGCTTAATCGTTTCCATAGGAACAGGCTCAACCGTTAGAAGATCACCCTTTCTTAAGAAGGGAAACATACTGTATCCGCTTGCCACTGTTTGCACGGAATGACCTTTTGAAATGGCTTCCTTGCGGAGTTTAAGCGATAGTTCTTCCGGAGTCATCCTTTGAATTCTACACTGCGAATGAAATCGATGATGGATGGCGTGGGCACTACACCCAATCGATAAGTGGAAGCATGATGCGTAATTCTTTCGAGTTGCGTGATTAAATGCTCGGTATACTTCTTATCGTAATTGTGCTGAAAGCAAAAGGCCATGAGTTGCGAAAGCGCCTGCGCTCCAGAAAGTTTTTCTGCCGAATTCTTCTTCGCATGAAAAGGAAAATAGAATTTTGAAACTTGCGCTTGCTTATTCAAGTCGGCGTAGGGCATGGGCGTGTTGTACATGAAATACTCGCCGTTCACTTCTCGAACAATTAATCTATCGTCGTTCACAATGTGCGCACCTTCTTCCTCCCAAATCTTCGCCATTGTACTTTTCCCAACACCAGAAAACCCACTAAAAATTCTTCCCGTTTCTCCGTCCCAAACACCAGAGGCGTGAATCATGAAGGCATTGCTGTTCAGGGTGAGATAATACAGAATCAGTGCGCCTAGTGGATAAGAAAGCGGAGAAATAAATGACTCGTCGTTTTGTTTCAACACATGCGAATAGACCTTCCATTCTGTTGATGAATCGTTCAAAAAAGCAACCTGCTGAATCTCTTCAATTTTATTCGGATTGAAAACAATAAACGCTCGTTCTTTTTTTGTTTGAACCACTTGCCAAAGTCTTTGTTTGTCGAGCACCGCATCGAAGATTACTTCGCCTTCGTAGGCGGATTTATCGGGGAGTCCAGCATGACAAACAACTGTGGCGTCGTAGTTTTCGACCTCTTCCAATTGAAGAAAGTTCGAATAGCCTTCTTCAAAAAATACAGGAACATTTTCTTTCGAAGAAATCTTCACGAAATAGTCGGCAACGGTTAATACGAATGTCTGCTTCATGTTCAATCGTTCAAGATGAAATTCGAAAGGTCCGAAAGAAATTCTTCAAGGTCTTCGCGCGCAATGGCCGATTCAACTTCGTATTCCGAAACTATTTTTTCAGTTAGCGATTCCAACGTTGCTCCTTCTTGAATTTCATTCCAAATGAAATGTCCAACTTCATTCAAATTGAATATTTCGGTCATGTCGGCAACATTGTTTCGCAAAGGCACCAGGACCAATTCTTCATCTACTGCTCGCGCTACGAAATTTGATTTTGCTGCTGCAATTTCGTTAATGTTCATTTCATTCGGATTTTCAACAAATTTAAGTGTTTCGTTTTCACTCGCACTACCTTTACGTTATGAAATTCCTCCTCCTTCAACTCAAAGAGGCCTTCGCCTTCGCCACACAGTCTCTGGTGGTGAATAAGCTGCGGACGGTCCTTTCTTTGTTCGGGGTAACTATCGGAATTTTCTCGATCATTTTTGTGTTGAGTATTGTAGACAGTATGGAGGCCGATATGAAGGAGGGGCTGTCTGTGATGGGTTCCGATTTGCTCTTCATTCAAAAATGGCCCATGGGCCCAGAAAAGCAAGGCGGAGAATACGAATGGTGGAAGTACTGGCAACGCCGTCAACCGAGTAAAGAAGATTTGGATTTATTGAAAGCTGAAATCAATTCGTTCTCTGCTGCCACCATTCAGGTGCGCGCTTCAAAAACCATTGAGCATGAAAACAATTCACTTGAAGGAGTGGGTTTTCTGGGAGTGGGTTACGATTACATTCAAGCCATTGATTTAAAAATTGAAAAGGGGCGATACTTTTCTCAAATGGAATGTGACGGCGGAAGGCCCGTTGCGCTTATCGGATACTCACTCGCCGAACAATTGTTCGGTGCGGAATATCCAGTTGGAAAAGACATTAAAATTCAAGGGCAAAAAGCTGAAGTCATTGGCGTTATGGCGAAGGAA
>CALCNZ010000251.1 GCA_937897625.1 uncultured Flavobacteriales bacterium | reverse complement strand
AAAAGAATGTAGTCTTGAAAGGTGAAAACGAAATGCTCTCCATTGAAGCTGTTCAGAATCATTACGCACCTCGACAAATTATGTGGGAATGGTTGAACCTGTTTGAATTCACCACGGGTGAAATTGAAGAAATATTGAAGCTTCAGAAGACCGGGGCGAAAGTATCGAATGCGACTTATGCTGTTGCTCGCGATCGCGACAACTATGTCTTGTATGCGTTGAAAAGCGACATGCCTTTGGATGAATCGAGTTACGACGTAGACATTGTTCCAGCGAAAGGCTATGAAATTGAGAAGGACCCAAAGGTTATGCAACTGAATGCCGACAAGCTGCGTTTTCCACTCGAGATTCGTGCATACGAAACAGGCGATAAAATACGTTCTCTCGGAATGAAGGGTATGAAAAAGGTGAGCGATATCTTGGTGCAAGCGAAGATTCCCATGAACGAGAAAAAGAACTATCCTGTGTTGGTGAGTAAAGACGAGATTGTTGCGGTTATCGGCTTGTGCATTTCTGAAGATTATAAGTTAGACGACACGGCGAAGAAGGTTTTTGTGATGCGTCTCACTTAATTAGAATTGAATTGAACTATTTTTGAAGCTATGAAGAATTTCTCTGTAAAGATTTTTGCGACCCTTGCACTTTTGTTTTCAGTATGCAACGCAGATGCGCAAATTGTTGAGCCCGTTAAATGGACAACCAGCTTAATTAGTTTATCCAACAACGAAGCTGAAATCGAATTCAAGGCGAGCATTTCACCGGGATTCCATTTATACTCGACGAGTCCGTCTACTGACCCAAACGTATATGCCCTTCCAACTGAATTGATATTAAATGCTGACAAAGCAAATTTCGAACTCATTGGAAAATTAACAGAGGGAAAGTACATCACACATTACGATGAAATGCAAGGTGGTGAGGTGAACTATTTTGAAAATTCTGCCGTCTTTAAACAGAAAATTAAAATACTTGGAACAGCTCCATTTACGTTGAAAGGAACCATTCAAGGTCAAACGTGTAACGACAAAGCGTGCTATCCGATAGAATCAAAATTCAAACTTCAAGTCACACCGAATGCAGCCGATGGAGCTGTTTCATCGGTAACCCCTATAGATACAGCGGCTACAAAAGAAGACCAAGTTCAATTAGAACCAACAACAACAAAATTCAGATACTGGATTCAGACGATTCGTAACGACAAAGAGAAGTTAACTACGCGTTTAGAAAATGGAAGTGTATCATCGGGAACTACTCAGGATGGAAACATGTGGCAATTGTTCTTCCTAGGATTCTTGGGCGGATTGGTTGCATTGCTAACTCCATGCGTATTTCCAATGATTCCTTTGACAGTTGCATTCTTCACCAAGGGAAACAAGGATCGTAAGAAA
>CALCNZ010000250.1 GCA_937897625.1 uncultured Flavobacteriales bacterium | reverse complement strand
AAAACTATCAACAAAAACAAATCTATGTTTACTGAATATGTTCAATGTAATTGAAAATTTAACGTTTATATAGGTATTGCATAACTATATTTTCTAATCACTTTCAACTTTTACCTCCGCTTATTTTCCATCTAGATTCGTTCAATGGCGAAGCATTCAATAGGTCTGGAAATAAAGAAAATAGTGAAGAAGCGCGGATTTACTGTAGAAGAGTTAGCATCAGCCTTGAACGTTTCAAAGCCAAATGTGTTCGATATCTACCGCAGAGAAACCATAGACACTGGCCTGCTCGAACGCCTCTGCAAAGTCCTTAACCACAACTTCTTTCAATACTACGCAGATAAGTACCAGACAGATTACGACAAGCTGGTTATTCAACGCTACCAAGACAAAAACGAATTCCTAAGCGAACTCCTTCGAGAGAAAGAAGCGGTGTATCAGGTGCTGGTGAAGCAATTGGAGAAATAGCCTTCGGCGAGGGCGAAATGCTTCGCGAGGGTGAATTAATCACGAGGGTTCTTCGAACGAGGGCAACTGGCGCTGCGAGGGTGAATTCTTCACGAAGGTCCTTCGGACGAGGGTTTAACAACGCAGTTCTAACAACGCAGTTCCAACAACGCAGTTCCAACAACGCAGTTCCCCCGCATAAACACGCATAACCATTTCTTGACATTCCCCTCTTGCAGAAATAGGTTTGCCACATGGAACAAAACCTAATTAAATCAGAAATTGAATCGCGGATATTCACCATTCGCGGGATGCAGGTAATGTTAGACAGCGATTTAGCTAAAATGTATTCTGTTGAAACAAAAAAACTTAATCAAGCCGTTAAACGTAACTCAGAACGATTCCCATTTCCGTTTCGATTCCAATTATCTGAAAATGAAATGGAAAACTTGAGGTCACAATTTGTGACCTCAAATGAAATGCATGGAGGGAGAAGATATTTACCTTCTGCATTCACAGAACAAGGAGTTGCTATGCTGTCGGCCGTGTTAAAAAGCTCGGTTGCCATTGCTGTAAGTATTGAAATAATAGAAGCTTTTGTATCGTTGCGAAGAAATCAATATCAAGTTTTAGGATTGTCTCAACGTGTGGAAGGGCTAGAATCGAAGCAAATACAAACCGAACGCAAACTTGAAAAAATATTCAAAGCTCTTGAAAAAGGAATCGATGTGAAACAAGGAATTTTTTTCAATGATAAGATCTTCGACGCCTACATCTTCTCCAGCGATCTTATTTCAAAAGCAAAAAAATCAATCATTCTAATCGACAACTACATCGACGAAACAACACTGCTCCAACTTTCAAAAAGAAACAAAAAAGTTCACTGTACCATTTACACCGAAAGAATAACTGACCAACTCAAACTAGACCTTGATAAACACAATTCGCAATACCCTCCTATTGAAATTCGAATCCTTAAAAACACCCACGATCGTTTTCTAATTCTCGATGAAAAAGATCTTTATCACCTCGGAGCTTCTCTCAAAGATCTTGGGAAAAGATGGTTTGCTTTTTCAAAGATGAATGGTCTTGTGAAAGAAATTCTTAATCATCTCCGATGATCAACTCTTCGAATCAATCGTTCCGATTAAGCAACGCAGTTCCAATTACGAAGTAGGAATTACGTAGTAGGAACAACGAAGTTC
>CALCNZ010000249.1 GCA_937897625.1 uncultured Flavobacteriales bacterium | reverse complement strand
AAGCGGAACACGGTATTCCTTAATTTCCAGGGTTGTCATTTCAAGACCAGAGCTCAATTCTGCATTCGCGAATTGAATCTTACCAGCCGAAATTGGAATTCCTGTTTGACTTTGTGTCTGATAACCCACGAAGTTGAATTGAACTTCGTAAGTTCCTGGATCTACAGGTTTGATGGTGTATTGTCCATCTGGATCTGTTTGTCCGCCCGTAATCAGGTTTCCATTCAAAAACAGAACAACATTCACGAAAGGAAGAGGCTTCTTCGTCTCTTTGTCAATGACTTTTCCTTTCAAAGATCCAGCATTTCCTTGTGCAAAAACACTCGAAACTGAAAGGACCATGAAACTCAAAAGCAGGTATAATTTTCTCTGCATAAAAACCAGGTTAAGGAATTATTAAAGTATACAACGGGCGCTAAAATAAGACAAGCTTAGGTTAATTCCCAAAGTTCATTAAAGCAATCTTTGTTTTTTTTGTTTTTAGTTCTGATTATCAGAGCTCTAGGCAGTTAAAGCCGAACTCTTGGGTAAAGCTAAATATTCTGTTTAGAATTTGTTGATTTTCGTTTGACTTTCGCCTCCGAAATGAAAAGTTTTTTTTCTTTTCTAAGCCTTAATTTGAAGGTTATTGTCTTCGAATCCACATTCGTTTGTACCAGGGCTTGTTTCCAAGTCTGCGCATACGCATCGACTGCTTCATATGCTTTTTAATCTTTTTCTTACCTTTTTTTCCTTGTGCGTCTTGGTGTTTTTCGACGTTTTTTAGGTAGTCGTTTTCAATCTTGTCGTGCTGCTCTTTTCGCTTAGCCCTAGAGTTTTCAGGTGTAATAACATCATTGTCTGATTGTCCAAAAGCAGAAATGCCAACAAAGAGAAATAGGATTAGGCAGATTTGTTTCATTTTCTGAATTCGTAAGAATACTTTGTGATTAAAATGTCTTTAGAACCCATATCTTGATCTAAGGTAGCCTCGATGAAAGAGGTAGGGGAATATAAAATCTCAATTTCACGCTGAAGAATGGCATTGGTGAAGTAGGAAACTTTAATCAAATTTCCAATTCTATCGTATTGAAAAGATTCTCTCTTGATCTCTTTGTTTGAAGCACTTTCAACCGTCGAAATTTGTGCAATCCACCCCTTGTCGTTGTAGGTGTATTGTTTGTTGAAGCTTTTTCCACTCAAAGTAAGTTCTTTTTCTTCGCGCGTCACGAAACCAGCTGTGTCGCGGTATACCAGGTCAATGGAATAAGGCAGGCCATAATTGTTAAAACTTTCTTTTCTAAGAATTAATGTTGAAGGCTCTGTATACTTGAATGACTCAGAGTTAACCGTAACCGTTAATCCGGGTACAAGTTTTAGTTTTTCGATACTCTTATTTTCGGAAACGGAATTGTCAATTCGTTCTACTCGGCCTTTGTGGTCGTAGAAAAAAGATGTTGTGTTGTACCCATTTCTACCCAATTCATTCCTGTTTTGAATCAATCCCAATTCATTTCTGTCAAAAACAATTTGAGTGCTATCTACCAGGCTTAAAACACTCGTTACAGCGTCGATTTTGGCTAGCTGACCTGTTTCGTTGAAATGGTATACGGTTATGTCTGGGCGATTTTCGATTGCCTTCCCCGTGCGTTTCATTTGACAAATGCCAGTGATAGTTGAAATCTTATTTTGCCAGAGGAATTCTTGACTGAAAAACATTTCTTGTTGAAATGCTTTTCCTTCGCGGTTATCAATAATTTGCGAATTAGCAAATTGAGCAACGGAAACCAAAAGGACGATAAACATGTTTCGGATCATAATGCAAACATAAAACCGAAGTGAATAAGTGCTTACTTTTGGCCCACACAATTTCAAAATGAAAGATCAAATTATTTTCGACTTAATTGAACGCGAAAGAGTTCGTCAAACCAACGGAGTAGAGCTCATTGCTTCTGAAAATTATGTTAGTGAAGAAGTAATGCAGGCAATGGGTTCTGTGTTGACGAATAAATACGCTGAAGGACTTCCCAAAAAACGCTATTACGGCGGTTGCGAAGTGGTAGATGAAGTGGAGCAAATTGCCATTGATCGTTTGAAACAACTTTTCGGTGCTTCTTGGGCGAACGTTCAGCCGCATAGTGGTGCCAATGCCAATAGCGCGGTTATGCTTGCAATATTAAATCCGGGCGATGCTATTTTAGGATTAGATCTTTCGCAAGGAGGACATCTTACACACGGTTCGCCAGTGAACTACTCGGGAAAACTCTATCGTCCGTTTTTTTACGGAGTAGAAAGAGAAACCGGTCGAGTAGATATGAATAAAGTGCGTGAGAAGGCGCTTGAATGCAAACCAAAACTTTTAATCTGCGGTGCCAGTGCCTACAGTCGAGATTGGGACTATGCGGCTTTCCGTGCGATTGCTGATGAAGTTGGTGCAATCCTTATGGCAGATATATCTCATCCAGCCGGATTAATAGCAGCTGGTTTGTTGAACCATCCGTTTCCTCATTGTCATATCGTGACTTCCACCACCCATAAAACTTTACGCGGCCCAAGAGGTGGGGTAATTATGGTTGGAAATGATGTTCCAAATCCTTTGGGTTTAAAGACAATGAAGGGTGAGGTTCGTTCGCTCTCTTCAGTTCTAGATAGTGGTGTGTTTCCGGGTATGCAAGGTGGTCCTTTGGAACACGTTATTGCAGCCAAGGCGGTCGCTTTCAATGAAGCACTTACGGAAAATTTCAAGGTGTACGGAAAGCAGGTGATGGCGAATGCAAGTGCACTTGCAGATCATCTTTTAGCCAAAGGATATGAAATTGTTTCCGGCGGAACTGATAACCACTGTTTTCTCATAGATCTTCGAAATAAAAATATATCGGGAAAAGACGCGGAGCAAGCTTTAGTAAGTGCTGAAATAACTGTGAACAAGAACATGGTTCCATTTGACGACAAGTCTCCTTTTGTAACCAGTGGAATTCGAATTGGAACACCTGCAATTACAACGCGCGGATTGAATACGAATGATATGATTTTCGTAGCGAACGCCATTGACAAAGTCATATCAAATGCTTCGAATGAAGATGTTATTCGTGCGGTGAAAATGGAAGTGCACGAGCAAATGTCAGCGCGTCCACTCTTCGCGTAATTTCAAAAGATCTTCTTTCGAATGCGGACGTTCTTTTTCGCGCCACGTAAATTCTTCTAATTTAAATTGAGTGGCTTTGGCTTTAGTTATGCTGTTATAAAGGCTGTTCGGCTCGTTTTCTAACGTTACTTTTTGAATAGATTTTTCTTTCAACTCAATACGAATATTCGAACAGTCGGTCCGGTTAAGACCTGAAAGTTTGGTTCGGTTATTTTTTTCTTCGGTAGAGAAATAGGCGAGTTGTCCATTCCCTTTTATTTGAACTTCGTGAAGATCGTTTTTAATGAATTTTCCATTCAGCGATTTCCCTTTGATCTGGTTGAAATATCCGGGCACCACTTCTGAAGCGATAAAACTTTTTTCGGGAACAAATAGAAAGTCCAAAGAATCGTTTTTAAAATGAAGATTCATCTCGGATCCAGTGAGCTGATTGGCGTCGTTCCATAAAACTGGAGAGTAGAACATGCGCATAATAGAATCAGACTCCGAAAGCGACAGCGAATCGCACTTGCCTTGCATGTCTTTGCTGAAAAGAAGAACATGGTGGTAGGCTTTAATGTCTCTTTGTTCGACGTTTGTTTTTCTTGCAAAAAGTGTATCTGCTGCAATGAAAAGTGTGTCTTTGTTTTCAAGTATTTTCTCAAGCATGCTTCTTCCTGTTACCCAAGAAATTTTATTGTTCTCTTCGTGCCTGCCATATTCGCCGCGAATGGTTAAGTCAGAGTTGTTGTCAACGATAATTACGTTTTTGAAAGCTTCTCCCCATTTTTCTTTTCCATTGTAAAAAATACTGTCTCCGAAAAGGGTTTGCTCTTTTGATTTTACACGGGCATTTTTCTTGAAACTGCAAGTTTCAGTTTTCGAATTGAAGTAGCCGTTTTCACAAAGGATTTCAACTTCTTTTCCAGTTATGGTCGTAGGGCCAAAGAAGTAAGAAATCTCTGTAACTGTATTGTATAGCATGGTGTCTGAAACAACTGTATAATCTTTGTTTTTAACAGTTACTTTTCTTCGGAAAGTGAAGTTGTTGGAAGGACTGTGGTAGCGTCCGGTTTGGGAAACTAATTCATTGTTGTTTTTACTGGAAACAACCTTGCCGCCGCCCGTGTAAGTGGCTACTTCAGTTTTCATGTTATAAGCCATGTTTGGTGAAGTCAGCGTCATTGCACCGTCCGAAAAGACGCAGTTTTCGTTGAGTGTAGCGGATTGTGTAGCGTCTGTGAAAAATAATTTCTTTCCAGAGATCGTGTATTCTCCAGGCTTGTTTACTCGTATGTTTCCGAATGCTTGAAAATTTCCGTTGTTGAATTTATAGGCCGAGTCGCAATAGAAATTCGTTCCGTCGAAATTTAAATGAACGTTTCCAATTAGTCGCTGACCGTTGATTAAATTTTTATTGAATGCAATTTTGTCGGCATGCACCAATTGCACGTGTTTGGCTTGAGCCGTGGTCTTCTGCGTAATCAGAAAAACGGAAAGCGCAACAAGAACTATTTTAACGAAGGTGTGTATTGTTTGGAGTTTATCTAACAATGGTTTGCTCACGGTCTGGTCCAACGGATACATAGGTGATTGGAATTTCCAATTGCTTCTCAATGAATGCTATGTAATCTGAAAGTTCTTGTGGAAATTCTTCAATGGTTCTGATTTTAGTTAGGTCGGTATTCCATCCTTTGAGGGAAGTATATACCGGCTCAACTTTTCCGTCTAATAAATCGTAAGGCATTTCATCGGTTTGAACACCGTTGATGCCGTAATGCGTACACACGTGAATTTCTTCAAAAATGCTCAGCACATCTGCTTTCATCATGTATAATTCCGTAATTCCATTCAGGCGGCAAGCATAGCGAAGAGCGGGTATGTCTAACCAGCCGCATCTGCGCGCGCGTCCTGTTGTAGATCCGAATTCGTTTCCTTCTTTGCGCATTCTTTCGCCCACTTCATTTTCTAATTCAGTTGGAAAAGGACCGCTACCAACGCGTGTGCAATACGCTTTGAAGATTCCGAATGCAGATCCAATTGAATTCGGTGCAATGCCCAATCCGGTGCAAGCTCCGGCAGCAACCGTGTTACTTGAAGTAACAAAAGGATATGATCCGAAATCAATATCGAGAAGCGAACCTTGTGCACCTTCTGCTAAAATCTTCTTGTCTTCGCGAATGGCTTTATGCAAGTAGTTTTCGCTGTCTATGAAAGTTAATGTTTTCAGCACTTCAATTCCTTTGAACCAAGCCGCTTCCATTTCGTCTAAGGAATATTCGAATTGAAAATGCGAAAGCATTTTTTTGTGCTTTTCAACCAGCGTGTTGTATTTCTCGGTGAAATTTTCTGATAGAATATCTCCGATTCGAAGGCCATTACGCCCTGTTTTATCCATGTAAGTTGGACCAATTCCTTTCAGTGTTGATCCAATTTTAGACTTCCCTTTTTCTGCTTCTGAAGCAGCATCTAGAAGTTTGTGAGTTGGAAGTATGAGGTGTGCTTTTTTCGAGATAAGAAGTCGAGCTGCAACATCTACATTCTTTGCTGAGAGCTTTTCTATTTCAAGCGCGAAAACGATTGGGTCAATCACAACACCATTTCCAACTACATTGGTGACATGGTTATGAAAAATTCCACTTGGAATGGTATGAAGAACGTGTTTCGTTCCGTTAAATTCGAGGGTGTGTCCGGCATTCGGTCCACCTTGAAATCTGGCTACAATGTCGTATTTCGGAGTTAATACGTCGACAATTTTTCCTTTTCCTTCATCGCCCCATTGAAGGCCTAACAATACGTCTACTTTGCTCATTCTGATTTGTAAAGCACAAAAGTAGTGGGTTATTCAAAATAAGCCTTATTTTCTTCTAGGAAATTTTCCAACTTACTTCTCATAATGAGTCTACTAATCACTTTCATGTTTGAATCGAGAGCGATAAGCGTAGGAGTAGAAGGGGAAGGGTAGTGCTTTGCTAGGAAAGGACGTTTGTCCATTGGAGGTAGGACGTTAATCCAAGGCTGTTGGTGTGTTGCAAGGTGATTTTTCCATGGAGCCTCTTCCTTGTCAATTGAAATCGCGTATACCTCAAGGCCTTTGCTATGGTATTTATTGTATATTTCCTGGAGCTGAGGATGAAATTCTTCGCAGTGTGAGCAGCTGCTTCTCCAGAACATAACAAGGGTTATTTTATTCTTCTTGCACGTTTCTTCCAATGAAATAATTTTCCCTTCGGCGTTCGGATATTTCAGTTCAGCTGCTTTTTTTCCTGGCGTGCAATTTTTTAGAGACTCAATAAGATTTTTTGTGTTTACACTGAACGAAGAATTGTCAGAACATCCGTCGGCGTAGTTGTTCAGGTAGTAGGTGAGTCCCTCTTCATTTTTATAGTCGAGCATTTTATTCAACACGAAAGAATGTAGGAATTGGTTCATCGTTTCGTTTTCTCCCATTCGTCCCAATAATTCATCTGTGAATTTCTGGGCGTATTCTTTAGGGTATGCTTTGTAAAGTTGATTGAAGTATTGATTCAAGCCGCGAACGAATGCGTAATGAAATAGAATAACTTCATTGTTGTAATCTACGTTTCCGAGAAAATGCTTGAAGTAAACAGTGCTATCGAATTGTACCAAGTCATGCGGGAGGCGTCTCATGAAAAGAGGGCCGAATTCTGCGTAAACCGCAGATGTCTTGTCCTTCAATGAATTGTATAGAAGGCTGTTATTGATGATTTTTTGCTTGCTTAAAAAAGTGGGATGCGTTATTGATTTGTAGCTGTCGTAGATGACTTGTTGATCTGCATAAAGCGTAGCTAAAGCAACATAATCTGATTGTTCCGTTGAGTTGCAAAGAGAAGTTGGAAGTCCGTTCAATTTGGAATAATCAAGCGATAAATCAATTGATTTCGGAAGTGTTTTTGGATTGATGTAAAAGTCAGTCCAAGACTTGGCATTGCCTGTGAATCTTAGGCGGTATTGGCCAATGTGAATGGGGGTGAATGTGATGGCTACTGATCCGTTAGCATCTAAATCAGATGTGGAAAGTATTTGCCATTGATCTTTTTCAAAGGCTTCTAAAAATACTTTTTTGGAATTTTGTACAGGAATATTTTCAACATGAAGTTTCAGACTGGATTGTCCGAATCCAATCGAAAAGCTAAGAACTAATAAAAGAGTTGGAATTAATTTCATGGTGAAAAAAAAAGGTCACCGAGGTGACCTTTTTAAAGTGGGTTAAGATTATTTACCTTGAGAAAGTTTCTCCATTTCTTTGTCGAAAGTTTCTTTGAATTTCTCGTAGTTGTAGTCTGCCTTTAATTTTTCGTTTTTAGTCAATCCAGCTTGATATGCATCAGAGATATTGCTTCCGCTTAACTCAAGTGCAACATAACTTACATAAGTTCCGTCAGGGCGTTGAGTTAATTTCTCACAAAGTTCTTTGCAACCACGAAGCTCTTGGTCAACCACAGTGCGCGCCATTTCGTTGAACGACTCGGTAACTTCTTCTTTGTTGTTTACTTCAGTAGAGTTAACGTAGTTGTCTCCAACAATTTTCATTGTAGCGCTAATGGTTTTAGCCATTTCCGACATGGCGTTTGAACGAGCTTTTTTCTTGGCAGTCTCGCGATCCATACTTTCTCCGGTAGCAGTAGAGCGGAAAGCTTCTTTTGTACTTTCGTATTGGTCACCAGAACAGTATTCGTTAATAACCACTTCTCCTTTTGGATCTGGAGTTTTTACTTCGTCTTTCTTCTTTTTACAAGAAGGGATTGCAACCATTGTCATTGCAGCGATTGCTAAAAGGGTAATGCGTGTTTTCATTTTTGTCAAGATATTAGTTAAATCGTTCTTTTCAGTTATTATGCCAAACTTACAAAATAATTTTTATTATTTCATTTATCAATGTTGATTCTAAATTTTCTCGTACTTTTTTATAAGCTTCAAGAACAGCATTTTCATGGGAGAGTTGAACACCTTTCACCCCGCTAATGCTGTGCTCAAAAATAGATGCGTTTGTTTTGGTGTCGTTAGCGGTAATCTTCCCATCGATATACGCAACTTTAAAACCTTGAATGTCTTCTCCGGCTCTGGGCGTGGTGTTTATATAAATGACGAAGTCTGCTGCTGTTTCATTTGTTGCTATTCTCATTCCCTTACTTATGAGCGTGTTTCGGGTAGATTCAGCGAGTGTAGAAGTTTTTGTTCCGTCTAATTTAAATTCATTAGAGGATACATAGAAACTAGGGGCGAGCACTTCAATTGGAATTTTTCTTTGATCTGTATTTATTCCGGCAACGAGAGCGAGTGCCAAGTCTGAGTCTAAATCTTGTGGAACCAAAGCGTCGATGACAAAACTTAAT
>CALCNZ010000248.1 GCA_937897625.1 uncultured Flavobacteriales bacterium | reverse complement strand
CACTTTGAAATTCTTCTATTGAACGAACATCAACAATTGTTGCCGTTCCGTTTTTTAAAGCTGCTAATACATCCATTGTTTTGAATTTTTAGCGAAGGTAGAGTATGACATTGAAAGGTGTTGTGAGGAGAGTCACATAATGTGCAAGCACGAAAGTTGCGAAGCAACGAATGTGCAAGCACGAATGCCTTCGGCGAATGTCTTCGACGGATATTGCACGACGCAGTTCCAATTACGTAGTTCCAACAACGCAGTTCTAACTTATGCTACTTCAATTCCTTCTGTAATCCTTTTCAGCACTAACTCGTTCGATTAAATCAGTCGGAGAAGCGACATAATCAATTGAGTTTCTTTGAGGAGAATTCAATCAAATTGTATTTATCTTAGAGTCATAATTCAAAAATCATCATGACACATCGCGCAATAATTGAAAAAACAATTCGAGTAATGAGTCAATTACCTCAAGAAAAGGCACAAGAGATTTGCGACTTTGCTGAATTCATTGAAAGCAAATCCGAAAACAAATTGCTCGGTGAAAATCTTCATGTTTATACTTCAAAAAGTACTTCATTCGAGTTTCTAGAAAACGAAGAGGATTTGTATGACTTGAGTGATATTAAAGAAAATAGAAATGGCTAAAGGTGATGTGGTTCTTTCATCATTTCCATTTACAGATTTAAGTGGCTCTAAACTCAGGCCTGCTGTTGTGTTGGTTGAATCTGATTTAGATGTTACTGTTTGTTTTGTAACTACCCAGCTATTCTGGAAAGATGAGAATGATTTAAATCTCTCAGCAAATCAGCATTCTGGAATAAAAAAAGAATCATTACTCCGAGTAAGTAAAATAGCCACATTAGACAAGGCGTTTTTAAAAGGAAAAATAGGCAGTCTCAACCCCGATGAGATATCAGGTCTGAACAGAAAATTAAAGATGGTTTTTGATTTGGATTAATTCTGTTTTCAATCACTTCGTGATCAAACCTTCGGTGAAACATCTTAACCTCTCTTACCCTTTCTTACCTTTTAAATAAAACGCTTCTCGCTCTTTCAACAATTGCGCTAGCTTTAAACGTAAATCCCCTTCACTCAAAAGCGGACGCTTCGCGCGCTCTTCAGGTGTATTCAATCGATTGAACAATTCATCAATCGGCACTTCCAAATACAAGACTTCAAAATGATTCAAGGAAAATTCTGCTTTTTCTTCAGTTGTGAAAAAACCCGCACCAGCAGAAATAATTCCCACCGGCTCTTTCACAATTTCCTTCACCATTAAAAACTCTTCTTCACGAAATTTCTCCCAACCATTCGCTTCCACAAATTCAGCTATACTTCTACCCCACTTCTTCTCCAACATTTCATCCACTTCATAACACAACACACCTCTCTCCTGAGCCATCTTCTTCGCCATCGTGCTCTTCCCACTACCGGGCATTCCTACTAATAAAATGTGTCTCTCCATATCATATTCCTTTTGCCATCCGCTCTGCGGTCATCGCGAAGCGTCATCCACGAAGTGGTCATCACAACGCGTTGTGTCATCCGCAACGCGGTCATCCACGAAGTGGTCATCACAACGTGTTGAGTCCCGTAAAAGTAATTTAATTCAGAGGTACATTTGTAGCATGATGAGATTTACTTCCTTATTACTCCTTTTATTAAGCTTGCATGCTTTCGGACAGAAAAAAAACACGTCCTATTCCGATAAACAATTACCTTCCTTGGTCATTGGTGTAACCATAGACCAAATGCGAAACGACTACATCGACCGATTCTGGAACGACTACTGCGAGGGCGGTTTCAAACGTCTCGTTCGCAACGGCGCATACGCCCGCAACCTCCAATACAACTACATGCCCACCTACACCGGGCCTGGACACGCAGCCATCTTCACAGGCACAACACCCGCACACAATGGCATTGTAGCCAATGATTGGTACGAACGCAAATACAACAGACTTACCTACTGCGCCGCAGATTCAACCGTTAACGGCGTAGGGACTTCAGCGGCTGCAGGAAAAATGTCGCCACACTACTTAAAGTCCAGCACCATCGGTGATGAACTCAAACTCTTTACCGCTGGAAAATCGAAAGTCATCGGTATCTCACTCAAAGATCGCGGTGCCATCCTTCCCGCCGGAAGAACAGCCAATGCAGCCTATTGGTTCGTTGGTGGTGAAGAAGGTGTTTGGGCAACTAGCTCTTGGTACATGCGCGAACTTCCGAAATGGGTAACCGATTTCAACGCCAACGGAAAGGCGAAAGCTTACGCCGCTTCAACCTGGAACCTTTTACTTCCTGAAGAAAATTACACCGAAAGCATTGAAGACAACAACGCGTATGAACTTCCTTTTAAACCCCTCATTCGTCCTGTCTTTCCTTATAACATTGACACACTGAAAAAATACAACGGCGGATACGAAATGCTGAAAGGTGTTCCGATGGGAAATTCGCTCACACTCGATTTCGCACTCGCTGCAATAGACGGAGAACAACTCGGAAAGAACAACACGGTTGATATGCTTTGCCTAAGCTTCTCTGCCACCGACTACGTGGGACACCAATTCGGAATTCAATCGAAAGAATTGCAAGACACATACATTCGACTGGATCGTGAACTAGAAAAATTATTGTTGGAACTCGACAAGCGTTTTGGAAAAGACAATTACCTCTTGTTCCTAAGCGCCGACCACGGTGGAGCGCCCACCCCAAGCCTCATTCAGAAGTCGAATGCCAACGCCGGATATTGGTCTTCCGACATGTTCGAAGAACAAGCAGAATTGTTCATGAACTCGAAATACGGACAAGGCAACTGGATTCTAAACGAAAGCAACTTGAATTTATTCATCAACCGAACGCTCGTTCGGGAGAAAAACATGAAGCTAGACGACATGCAGCAAACCTTAGCCAAATGGGCAGAAGAACAAGAACATGTTTCGAAAGCCTTCGCAAGCTGCGACCTCACCGAAGAAAATTACACTTCAGAATTGGGACAAAAAGTTCAGCTCGGATTCCTTCCTGCACTTTCCGGAGATGTAATCTATGTGCTTGAACCCGGCTTCATGGAATACACCAGACAAGGCACCACACACGGTTCTCCGTATGCCTACGACTCGCAAGTGCCTTTCATTATGTACGGAAAAAATATTCGTCCGAACACCAATTTCGCAGATGTTTCAATCACGGATATAGCACCAACCATTTGCAGCTATTTGCGTATTGGATATCCCAACGCTTGCATAGGCAATCCAATTATTAGCTTCCTCAGACCTTCAAATAAATGATTCATATTTCATTAAGCACGCCACACGTTCACCGCAAAATGGTGAAGGTGCGCATGTCTTTCAGCCATTCAAAAGAAAATCAAATCGTTCAACTCTCCTCGTGGAGACCCGGGCGGTATGAAATGGGTAATTTCGCTAAAAACATTTCTCACGTCAATGCCTTCAATTCATCCAATGAAACGATTGCATTAAGAAAAATTGAAAAAGACAAATGGCTGATCTCCTGCAACGAAAACGAACATATAACGTTTGAATATTTCTATTGCGCGGCAGAACTAAACGCTGGAAGTACCTACGTGAATAGCCAGATGCTTTATGTAAACCCAGTGAATTGCATCCCCTTCCTTCCGGGAAGAATGAATGAAAATTACACGGTTGAAATTCTAGATTCTTATGCACATCTTTCTACAGGACTGCCTCATGAAGGAAATAAACTATTCGCACAAAATTTCGACGAACTCGCAGACTCACCTTTTGTGGTGGCCCACAACCGCGAAGTAATTTCACAAGAAATTGAAGGGGTTGTTTTCAAAGCGCATGTATTCGGACAAACCACTTTGAACCTCGAGCGATTTTGGAACGATGTAAAATCCTACACCGAACTTCAACTTTCCATCTTCAAAGAATTTCCGGTTACACATTACAATTACCTGTTGCACTTTACGCCTTATTTCATGCACCATGGTGTTGAACATACCACCAGCACCGTCATTGTCATGGGCGATGGCTCAAACTTCGACCGTGAAGAGAGGTACAACGAGATGCTCGCCATCTGCAGCCACGAGCTCTTTCACACCTGGAACGTGAAAACACTTCGTCCGGTTGAAATGATGCCCTACGATTTCACCAAAGAAAATTACACGCAACTCGGATATGTAGACGAAGGTGTTACCACCTACTACGGTGATCTTTGCCTACGCAGAAGCGGAATTTGGAACAACGACCTTTGGAAACATTCGTTGGAAAAATGGCTAAATACGCACCACCGCAACTACGGAAGATACTCGTATAGCGTTGCCGACAGCAGCGTAGATACTTGGTTAGACGGATATGTACCAGGGGTTCCTTGGAGAAAAGTTTCCATCTACAATGAAGGTGCTTTGCTTTCTATGATACTCGATATTGAATTGATTGCTACTACAAATGGACAAAAATCAATGGACAATGTCATGCATCAGATGTATCAGCAATTCGCGAAAGAAAATATCGGGTATTCCGTAAACGATTACTGGAAAACACTTGTAGATACAGGGCTTTCAAACGCAAATGAATTCAAAGTAAATCTCGCTGAAAGCGCAATCGACTACTCCGATTATCTGAAAAACGCCTTTGAAAAAATTGGTGTTGAATTGATTTGGTCTCCGTCTGTTATTGCGACCGAACGTTTGTTCGGTTTTAGTGTAGATATTCAAATGGGAAAATCAAAAGTATCTTCGGTGTGCATGAACTCGGCAGCAGACATTGGCGGCTTGTGGTACGGCGATGAAATTTTAGAAATCGACGGAATTGCCGTAGATAAAAACGTAAACTTCCTTATAGAAGCCACTACCACCGCGCAATTGCTCATTCTTCGCAATGGCGTGCAGTTCGAATTAACCCTTCATTCAAAACCAGAATTGCCTATTATTCAGCAATCGCATATTTCATTTCCAGAAAACAATGCGCTCTTCGATTATTGGATAGGCAAACGCAACGCATAAAAAAAAGGCCTTGAAATTTCAAGGCCTTTTTATTTGTTTCGACTTCGAATTACTTCTTGTCGTCTTTTACTTCTTCAAAGTCAACATCGGTTACTTCACCGTCGTTTCCTCCTGCTTGTTGCTCACCTGCGCCAGCATCTGCAGCTCCTCCAGCGTTGTTGTACATGTCTGCACTAGCCGCTTGGAACACTGCATTCAATTTGTCCATAGACGCTTTAATCGTGTCTAGGTTCTTTTCTGCGTGCGCTTTCTTCAACTCTTCCAAAGATGCTTCGATCTCTGATTTCTTATCTGCAGGAAGTTTATCTCCGAACTCTTTCAATTGCTTGTCCACTTGGAAAATCAATGAATCTGCTTGGTTCACAACGTCTGCTTCTTCCTTCGCCTTGCGATCTGAATCTGCATTCATCTCTGCTTCCTTCTTCATCTTCTCGATGTCTTCTTTGCTTAATCCGCTAGAAGCTTCGATTCGGATACTCTGCAATTTGTTGGTTGCCTTATCAAGAGCAGATACGTTAATGATTCCGTTCGCATCGATATCGAAGATAACTTCTACTTGTGGAACCCCTCTTGGTGCTGGTGGAAGACCGTCTAAGTGGAAACGTCCAATTGTGCGGTTGTCTTTCGCCATAGCGCGCTCTCCTTGCAATACGTGAATCTCTACGCTTGGTTGGTTATCACTCGCCGTTGAAAACACTTCAGACTTCTTCGTAGGAATCGTAGTGTTCGCTTCAATCAACTTCGTGAATACACCGCCCATGGTTTCAATACCCAATGAAAGTGGAGTAACGTCCAACAACAACACATCTTTCACTTCACCGGTTAATACTCCTCCTTGAATAGCTGCTCCAATCGCAACAACTTCATCTGGATTTACTCCTTTGCTTGGATCCTTTCCGAAGAACTTCTTCACCGCATCTTGAATGGCTGGGATACGTGTTGATCCACCCACCAAAATAATTTCATTGATGTCGTTCACAGACAATCCGGCATTCTTCAATGCGCTTTCGCAAGGTGCAATGGTTCTGCGGATTAATGAATCTGCTAACTGCTCGAACTTCGCACGCGTTAACGATTTCACCAAGTGCTTTGGTATTCCGTCAACAGGCATAATGTATGGCAAGTTAATTTCTGTGGTTGTAGAACTAGACAATTCAATCTTCGCCTTTTCAGCAGCTTCCTTCAAACGTTGAAGAGCCATTGGATCTTTCGAAAGATCTAAATTTCCATTTTCATTTTTGAATTCTTGAACCAACCAGTCAATGATTACTTGGTCGAAGTCATCTCCACCCAAGTGCGTATCTCCGTCTGTAGACAATACTTCAAACACTCCGTCTCCCAATTCAAGAACAGATACGTCGTGCGTTCCACCTCCACAGTCGAACACCACAATCTTCATCTCTTGAGACTTCTTGTCTAATCCGTATGCCAATGCCGCTGCAGTTGGCTCGTTAATGATACGCTTCACTGTCAATCCTGCAATCTCGCCCGCTTCTTTCGTAGCCTGACGTTGCGCATCGTTGAAGTATGCTGGTACTGTAATAACCGCCTCAGTAACTTCTTGTCCCAAATAATCTTCAGCCGTCTTCTTCATTTTTTGAAGAATCATTGCTGAAATTTCTTGTGGAGTATATTGACGGTCGTCAATCTTCACGCGAGGTGTGTTGTTGTCGCCTTTCACTACCGTGTAAGGCATGCGCGTTGCTTCTTTCTCGGTTTCAGAGAATGATGATCCCATGAAACGTTTGATACTTGAAATTGTCTTCGTTGGATTCGTAATGGCTTGACGCTTTG
The DNA here is from genome assembly GCA_937897625.1 of uncultured Flavobacteriales bacterium. Taxonomy (GTDB): domain Bacteria; phylum Bacteroidota; class Bacteroidia; order Flavobacteriales_D; family Sanyastnellaceae; genus CAIZGX01. The sequence continues at coordinate 4,577 of CALCNZ010000248.1, read as the reverse complement.
CAGGATCTCCTACTTTACGCTCACCACCTTCTACGAAAGCAACAATAGAAGGCGTGGTGCGCTTTCCTTCGCTGTTCGCGATTACCACGGGCTCGTTTCCTTCCATCACAGATACACACGAATTCGTGGTACCGAGGTCAATGCCTATTATTTTACTCATGTTCTTAATTTTTCAATTTGTTTCACCCCGCATTTCAACCAATATGCCATTGAGAAATTCAGATTGAAATATGACAGAAATGTCAGCATTTCCTGACACGCCTCTTGAACTGCGCGACAAATCAGCGCGGCAGATACAAACTGAAGTGTTCCTTGCGCATTCTTCCATTCAGAAAAACAACACCGAACCAATAAAAATCGAGACTCAATTCAATGCGCGAATCGGCGCAGATTTGCTTCCAAGCCCGCATCATTCCTTTGCTCCAATAAATATCGTCGAAGACAATACACGTTATATTTTTATGTTGAAGGAGCATCTCGAAATAGCGCAACGTGGCCTCTTCCGTGTGGTTTCCATCTACATAAACCAGCTCACATGCAGGAAAGGCATTTAATGTAATTGGAAGGGTGTTGTCGAAATTTCCTTCCACCACTTCAATATTTTCTTTTTGGAAGGAATGAAAAAGAGCACGTGCTTCAGCCGCATGCGTGGGATCGCCTTCCAAAGTTTTTATTTTTTTTGTGGAATGAAGGGGTTCCGACAAATAGAGAGTGCCTATTCCGAAATGCGTGCCTATTTCCAGCAGCCCCGAAGGCTGCAAGTGTTCAACCAACAAATGAAGCGCTTCACCTTTTTTCTTGGGCATAGCGCTGGAAGCCACCGCCCGTGAGTAGGTTCTCGTCTTCTGCAATCCTTTGCTTCCTGCTCCGTAGTCCTTCACTTGATAAACCGTATCATTCGAGAGCAACGATCTGCGCGCTGCTTCAATCCGATTCCAGGCTTCCGTGCGTTGTTGACGAAGGACTTCCGTAATGAGTTTGAAAACAAAAGGTGAATGAACCCCGTGAGGTCCTTTCGCGAAAATTAAATGTTTGAGATACGGAAGCAATAACATTACTTCTGCCCTTTTTCAAGTCGCTCAATGCGCTCGAGCAATTGCGGTAAGCGTCGGTGAATGATATACGATTTCTTGAAGTCCATCGTATCTACCGCCGGTGTTCCTTGCATAACAACACCTTCTTTCAGCACAGAAGCGCTGATGCCCGTTTGAGCTGCAATCTTCACTCCGTTCGCTATGGTTAAATGTCCACCTATTCCAACTTGTCCGCCGATCATAACATTCTCCCCGATCTTCGTGCTGCCCGCAATTCCGGTTAGGGCAGCAATAACGGTGTTCTTTCCAATTTCAACATTGTGCGCAATTTGAATAAGGTTGTCGAGCTTCACTCCTTCACGAATAATTGTAGATCCTAAAGTGGCTCTATCTATCGCAGTATTCGCGCCTATTTCAACGCGATCTTCAATCAATACATTTCCAATTTGAGGAACCTTCGCATATTGCTTGTCGGCTTGCGGAGCAAAACCGAATCCGTCTGCGCCTATGATTACACCTGCGTGCAGCGTGCAATTCGAACCAATGATGCAATCGCTATAAATTTTAACTCCCGGATGAATCGTGGTAAAACTTCCAATCTTCACATGCTCGCCCACATAAGACTGAGCCATAATAACTGCGTTGTTTCCAATGTTAGCACCGGGCTCTATAACCACTCCCGCTCCAATGTGTACGTTCTCGCCAATAACCGCAGAAGAATCAATAACTGCAGATGCATGAATACCTGGACGCGGTCTTTTGAATTGACTGTACGCTTCCAACAATTTCGCGAAACTTCCGTAAGCGTCTGCAACACGAATAAGAGTAAGGGTTTCAGGTAACGCTTGATCTGCGATAAAATCGTTGGAGACAATGGCAATGCTTGCACCTGTTGAATAGATGTGCGCAATGTATTTCGGATTGGCAAGAAAAGTAAGGGTCCCAGCTTTGCCTTCTTCAATTTTAGAAAGGCCAGAAACTTCTGCTGAAGAATTTCCTTCAACCGTTCCTTCCAACATACCGGCTATTTGCTCTGCCGTAAATTTCATACGAAATAGATTTGAACGCGAATATACTTCTCAATTGGCAAAGACTTATTTCATCTTCCCACCAATCGATTGAATGTCTTTGAAAAAATCGGGGTATGACTTCGATATAACCTCTGGATTCTGTAAAACAGTCTTTGCACCCGCAATACCGAAAAGCGCTCCAGCCATAACCATGCGGTGATCTTTGTGCACATTCCACACGGCAGGTCGAGCATGTCCCGGATAGATCATCATATCGTCGCCACGAACCACCACACGGATTCCAGATTTTGCAAATTCTTCCACAATGGCAGAGGCTCGGTTGCTTTCTTTGACGATCAAACGTTTGGCGCCTTTCAACGTAGAAACACCGTTTCCGAAGGAAGCTAAAACGGCCAAGCAAGGAAACAAGTCGGGGCAATGCGTTGCATCAAAATCAAATGCATGTATGGTGCTCGCAAAAACTTTCACACTGTTTTCGTTTTGGGTGTATTTCACCTTCGCTAAATCGAAAACATCTAAGATGGCTTGGTCGGCTTGCGGAAGGCGCGTATTTAAGTTTTTCACCAACAACCCTTCAGTTGCGGTTAATGCGCCTGCTATTAAAAGCGGAACTGCTCCACTCCAATCGCCATCAACCGAAACGTCTTGCGGCTTGTATTTCTGTGATCCTTTAATGAAATAAGTTGCGTTCTCCTCTTTCACCGCTACACCAAACATCTTCATTACCGCTAGGGTTAAATCTATGTATGGCTTGCTGTTCAGTTCTGTAACAACAATCTCTGAATCGCCTGTGCAACGCGGCAAAGCCATAAGCATTCCAGAAAGAAATTGAGAAGAATTCGCTGCAGATAATTCCGCCTTTCCCGCGGTTAATTGTCCAGAAAAAGTAAGGGGCAGTTTCCCTTCATTCGTTGAAACAGAAACACCGAACGGCGTTAGATAAGGTTCAAATTCGAAGAAGGGTCTGTTTAAAAGCGTGCCTGTTCCATTGAGTATTTTTTCACTGTTGTGAAGCGCAGCTATTGGAACGAACAAACGAGAAGCAAAACCCGATTCACCTGCAAAAAGATTTTTCTGAGGCGTGCGAATTTCGTGAATCTCGTTGGCCGGAAATCCGCCTTTTATCGTTAATGTATTTTTTGAAAGCTGAACAATGGCACCCAATGACTCGGCCAATTTTCTCGCATGAAAGGGATCTTCTGAATTCGGATAATGTCGAATAGTTGTTTCTCCAGCTGCGAGCAAAGCAGCGGCTACGTAGCGCTGCGCAATACTCTTCGAAGCAGGTGCCGAAACCGTTCCGCTAATTTCCGAAGGAAGAACTTCTATTTTCACTTTTCACCAATGTAAATACTCGCAATACCTCCGCTTAATGGAATGCAGCGAACACGTTTGTATCCAACTTTTTCCATAACGTCTAAGAAATCTTTTCCGGATGGAAATTGTGCCACAGACTCTGGAAGGTATTCGTATGCGCGACTGTCTTTCGAAACCCATTTCCCCAACGTTGGCATAATGAACTTGAAATAAAATCCGAACAATTGTTTAATAGGGAAATGCTTCGGTCGGGAAAATTCTAAAACCACGCCCACTCCATTTGGACGAAGTACGCGAAGCATTTCGCGCATGCCTTGTTCTAAATTTTCAAAATTTCTTACGCCGAAGGCAACAGTATATGCGTCGAACGAATGATCTTCGAAAGGAAGATTCTCCGAATCTCCTTTTCGCAATTCAATGATTTGTTCGAAGCCTCTTTCCTTCACTTTCTTCCTTCCCACTTCCAACATTCCCTCTGAAATATCCACTCCAACAATGGAAGAAGCGTTCAGCTTAGACTTCACCGCTTGTAGCGCGAAGTCTGCGGTTCCTGTTGCCACATCGAGCACTTTCTTCGGGTGATATTTCTTCAAAATTCGAATAGCACGCTTGCGCCAAATGATATCGATTCCCAAAGAGAAGAAGTGATTCAAAAAATCATAACTGTGCGCAATTTGATCGAACATTTGTTCAACCTCTTCTTTCTTTCCACCTTGATTATACGGCTTAACTGTTTCCATACTTACATGAATTCGATTTTCATCGATTTTGTTCAAACTGAAACAGCAATTCTTTCTGCTTCCAACTTTAATAATTCTTTGTCTATTGGAACAACTCCAACTTTCTCACAAACCAATCCACCTGCAAGATTTGCAATCTCTGCAATGTCGGCTAAGCTCCAATTCGAAGCCATTGCCAATGTGGCCACTGCAATTACGGTATCTCCTGCTCCTGAAACATCAACGATTTCGCGCTTGTGCGCCGCATGGGTTGAAAATTCAGAACCGTTGTAAGAAGTTACACCGTGCTCGGAACGCGTAACCATAACGCCTTCAGCATTCAATTCGTTGCGCAAATTCACCAATGACTGTTCAATAGCAGTGGTGTCGTCTGCAGCAAATTCCACTTTCATTCCCTCTTTCAATTCCTTCAAATTCGGTTTGAATAAGGAAACGCCTTTATACAATTTGAAGTT
>CALCNZ010000247.1 GCA_937897625.1 uncultured Flavobacteriales bacterium | reverse complement strand
TGTCGAAATTGAATTGAGCGTGTCTTGCAACGGTGTAAATGATTACGATACACAACGGAGCGAGATAACTAGCGAAGAATTTTTTTATGTTGGAAAGGTCTTGAAAGAGATGCGCACCGAGTAAATAAAATCCTGAAATAAACCAAAGTCGGGTGGCGATGAATTTAAACGAAACCAAAGGGTATTCACTGGTAACCGCTGTAAAGATCATCCAGAGTAAATAGAGCCCAATGATGTATGTAAACGGATGCTTGAATATTCTTCTGTCGACGCTTTTTCCTGAAATAATTTTAAAGATCATGAGCAAAAGAAGCGCTGCAATAATTGGTTCAGTGGGCAAGTACATTCCAATATGCGCAACTTCCATTTCTTCCAAGTTAATGCTTAACGGAGTAGCCATTACACTGAAGAACCAAACCCATTCAATTTTATGAATGGCTAACCACAAAGCAAACAGCACAGCAGGGAGAATAAATAGGAAGTACATTTCAAACGCAACGGCTACGCCTTGCGAAAGAGCGAACAAACTTCCCCAAAACAGAATGGGTTTATTTTGAATAAAGGCTGTGAAAGATTTCACCGCTTACGCTTTTTTCAACTTTTCAATGTTGTCGCGGACCAAGATTACAACCACTCCAAAAACAAAGGTTGCCATAGCACTTACCACAACAATGAGCCAACGAATGGGATATGATTTTTTATCGGCTGCTGCGGCTTTGTCAACCACGAGGTGAGAAGAGATGTTCGATTCAACGTCAATCTTCATCAAGTCGTAACGCTTTCTTAGAATCTGCATTTTCTCATAACCGCCGTCGATCTCACTTTCGATCTTTTTATACCGCGTTCCGTATTTTGAAAGGAAGTCCATTTGAACTTTAATTTCTTGAGCACGATCGGGGTGTCCTTCCACAATGGCCGTTCCGTATTGTTCGGTTAAGTATGCAATCTGATCCTTATAACTGTATACCCCTTTCTCTTGTAGGTACTGCATTGAATCTTCAAGTACTTTAATTTCATTTTGAAGTGTTTCCAGTGAAGATTTCGCATACAAGAATGCCGACATGGCGCGATCGCTGCGCATTTGATTGCTCACCGAGTCTGCCAGTTGAGCTATATCATTAGCAATGTCTCGGGCGCGTTCAGGAGAGGCGTCGAGAACTGTAATTTCAATAGAACCAAAGCGAGTTAAATCGGCTGAAACGTTTTCGTTGTACTCTTTTCCAATTAACGTGTTTGCCCCACGGTCGGTTTTTCCAATCTTATATACTTCCCACAAATTGTATTTTTCAATAATTCGTCCGCGAACCTGATCCGAATTAATAATTTGCATGAGGCGCTCGGCATCTTCCTCTTCCCCGTAGGCCAATACGTCAGATTTTTTAACATCCTCCAAGAGTTGCTCTCCGAAACTGTGCTGTTGCGAGGCAAAAAGCACAACGGTACTTTTATATTTTTCTGTGATAAGAAAAGAAGCACCGGCAGCAACAATTGCGGCAACAGCTGTTACAATGAACAGGTGTTTTCTAGATCGGAAGAGCGTCGTGTAGGGAAAGAGTGTCTTCGCTGTGTAGA
>CALCNZ010000246.1 GCA_937897625.1 uncultured Flavobacteriales bacterium | reverse complement strand
GCTTAGCTCCATCTTCGACACGCTCACAAGCATGCAAAAAGCGCTAACCTTTCAAGACAACAAACAAATTGAATTCAATGCAAACGATGACCATAAAATACCCGTTGAATCCATTGATTTCATTGAGGGAACCAAAAACACTCTGTTCATTTTAGAAAGAGGAAACGTATACAACTTAACGGGAAACACCTCTGAATGTAAAAAATTACTTCAAGCACTTGACCTTCGCAATGAAAATATTTTCGGGTTGAAATGCAACGGCCACGACCTGAAGCACGTTTCAATTTTCGATTTCAAAAAACGAACAGCTTGGTGCGATCATCTTCCTGTAATTCTTGAAGATTCGTTTTTCGCGAATGTGAAATGGAATACTCAAGCCAGCAATGACGAAGTTATTTCCGCTGCAGAGCGTGTTGGTCTAAATCAGTTTTTTCAAAATTCAACGGAAGGTATTTTCAAAAAAACGAACCACCGCGATTCCATTTGGAACTTGGAAAACCGCGCGCTGCTAGAGTTAGCTAGAGCTTTGGCCTCAAAACCAGACTTGCTCATTCTTCGCAACCAATACATTTTACAAAATCCGAGAGGACTTGAAATTATTCAGTCAGAATTCAAATCAGCGATAGTCCTCATTCACAACATGGGTGAATTGCCGCTGAACGGTGTGCAACAAATTCAAATCAATTAATTGATGGAAAAGAATCAGCGCCCAATTTTAGACGAGGTAAATTCTTCCACTGAATTTTCTTCATGGAAAAAAATTGAACCCCGCGGGAAGAATATTCGTACCGCAAGAATTTTACTCATCACTTTTGCCATTCTCATTGGAATCCTCTGTATTCCTTGGACACAGAACATCTCAAGTGCCGGTAGTATTATTTCGCTCAATCCAGATGCTCGTCCGCAATCCATTGAAACCATCATTGGCGGAAGAATTGAAAAATGGTATGTGCAGGAAGGCGACAGCGTAAAAAAAGGAGATACCATATTATTCCTTTCGGAAACGAAGGTTGATTATTTCGATCCCAATCTTGTTCAAAACACCGAATCGCGCTTGCAATCGAAGGAAAGCGCGCTTGAAGGCTACATGTCGAAAATTGCTTCGCTGGACCTTCAGATAAACGCTATGATAAGCGGGAAAGAAGTGAAGAAAGATCAAGCGCGTGCGAAAATAGAACAGGCGCAATTCAAGTTGAAAACAGACAGCACAGATTTGTTAAATGCCGAGCGCAACGCTGCTATTACCGAAGAGCAATTCAACAGATACGATCAATTATTTAAGCAAGATTTAATTTCGAAAACAGAGCTCGAGACGCGCAGAATGTCGCTTCAAAATGCATCTACAAAAGTTCAAGAGCATCGAAACAAATTGGCTATCGCGAAAAATGAACTGCTCAATGCGCGTCGCGAATTACGGGCCATTGACGCGGAGTACAGCGATAAAATCTCTAAAGCGGAAAGTGAGAAGTATGCATCCATGTCTACGATGTATTCTGAAGAAGGTGAATTGACCAAACTTCAGAATCAGTTTAACAATTATGACCGAAGAAATGGCTTGTACTACATTCTGGCGCCGAAAGATGGATTCATTAGCAAAACTTCAAAATCTGGAATTGGAGAAACCGTGAAGGAAGGAGAAGAAATTGCGCGAATTAGTCCCTTCGGATTTTCACACGCCGTTGAGATTTTCATTCATCCAACCGATATGCCACTTGTTCATGCCGGCGAACGCGTACGCCTAATTTTCGACGGATTCCCAGCCTTTGTGATTTCAGGTTGGCAAGACATTTCCAAAGGAGTGTATAACGGAACTATACTCACCGTTGATCCGGCACTTCACGAATCGGGAAAATTCAGAGTGCTGGTTAAACCTTCTGAAGGCGAACAATGGCCAAATGCCTTGAAGCAAGGCGGAGGTGTTCAAGCGATTATGTTGTTGAACGACGTACCTCTTGGGTATGAGTTGTGGCGGACGTTCAACGGTTTCCCTCCTGATTTCTACGCGCCGGATTTGTCTAAAAAGAAAAAAGAAGAAAAGTCGAAATGAAAAAACTAATCTTTTTCTTCGGTTTATTCGCAGTTCTTTCAACGCGCGCGCATGCGCAAGAGTTAACCCTTACCGAATACTTAAACTGGGTATTGGAGGAGCATCCGCTCGCTGCAAAAGCGAAATTGAATCCGCAGTTGCGCAATGCGCAATACCTGCAAGTTAAGGGATTGTTCGATCCACTTTTAGAAAGCAAATTCAAAAATAAATTTTTCAAAGGGACTGAATATTATTCAACATCCGAGACTTCCCTTTCTTACAACACTCCTTACGCGATAGGATTGGTGGGACACTTCGACGTGAATTCAGGAAGCTATGTGAATCCGACTGATTACACTTCGAACGCAGGCCTGCTTTCACTTGGCGTGTCTATGCCATTAATTAAAGGATTGGTCATAGATGAACGCCGCATGGCGAAGAGAAGAGCCGAGGTTTTGTTGGAAGCAGGAAATCTTGAACAGCAATTGGCCTTGAATGAATTGCTCTCACAGAGCGTTCAACTATACTCCGATTGGTACTACGCTGTTCAGAAAAACAGTATCATAGATTCGTTGGTTTCAACCAGCGAGCGAAGATTTTTTGCTGTGAGATCGAGATACCTGGGCGGAGATCGTTCGGCCATGGATACTTTGGAAGCTTATGTGCAAAATCAAAACCGATTGCTTCAATTTCAAGAATCGAAATTAGAGGTGATCAAATCGCGCGTGGCCTTGGTTTCCTTTCTCGAATCGCGCGACGAAAATAGAGTCGCTATTTTGAATGAAACCATTTCACCGTCGTTGAATTTCAAAAATGAATTGGCACCTTTCCGCCAAGGAAGTGCGCTCTATGCGCAACTTGAAGCTCATCCGGAGTTGGCGCTCTATGCGAACAAAGGTGAATCGCTTCGCATTGAAGAGAAGTGGAAGGTGGAAAAATTGAAACCGAAATTAAACGTGGAATACCACTTCCTAAACAAAGACTTAAGCGAAGGACTTCCCTCCTATTTTTCCACCAACAACTACAAATGGGGAGCTGAATTTTCTATGCCCTTGTTTCTTCGCGAAGCGCGTGGAGATTTAAAAGTTCAACGCATTAAAATCGAAGAGAACAATTTAAATACGGAATGGAAAAAGAATCAGCTTGAGCAAAAAACATTGGCGCTAGAAAATGCCTATGTCAATACGCTTTCGCAACAGCAATTGGCTGAAAGCAATGCGAGTCTTTACAAGCGTTTACTTCAAGCCGAGACCAGCAAATTGTTCAACGGTGAAAGCACCTTATTTGTAGTGAATCAGCGCGAGAACACGTATTTCGAAAATGCAATTAAGGCGTTGGAGCTCGATCGAAAAGTTCAGCAAGTTAGAATCGATCAGAGCGCTTTGTGGATATTGACTTTTCTCAGGGAATAAACTCTGAACATTACAACCTCTGAATGGTTTTAATCGTATGAAACGTAAAAAGATAATGACCTACATTCTACTATCCATTGCGGTGGTGTTCATCTTATTCCAATCCTTCGTCTATATGTCTACAAGCAAAACCAAAGAGCAACCGTATACGGTACTCGAAAAAGACGGAGATATTGAAATCCGCTTATATCCCCCGGCAACATTGGCAACGGTGCAATCGAAAGCCAATTCCTACGATGAAATGGCGAGTCCAGGGTTTCGCGCTTTGGCAGGATATATTTTTGGTGGAAATGAAAACGAGACGCAGATTGCAATGACTGCGCCTGTTCAAATGGACATTAACGACAGTCTTTCATCGATGAGTTTCGTTATGCCTGAAGGCTACGACATGAACAATCTTCCAAAACCGAATAACAGTCAAGTTATTCTATCGAAGACTGAAGAACAAGT
>CALCNZ010000245.1 GCA_937897625.1 uncultured Flavobacteriales bacterium | reverse complement strand
TCTTTCCCTACACGACGCTCTTCCGATCTTAATTCAACTAAAATCACATTGTCCTTCGCCCATTTCGTGAAGGTTTCTGTTCTGAAAACTTCGTTCTGCAAACGAATGCACCATCCACACCAATCGCTTCCGGTAAAGAAAAGCATAATAGGCTTTTTCGTTTCATAGGATTGCGCAATGGCTTTGTTCAAGTCTGTTTCCCATGCTTCTCCTTCGTATTGAGCAACGGCAGCGTTTTGAGGTTTTGCTACAGTTGATGGAACATTTTGAGCGCATGCATTCAACGTGAATGATACGATAAATGCTGAAAGGATAATTCTGAATGACATAGACTTGGTAGATGTGTTCATAAAGCGAAGATAAGAAAGTTCGATTAAAAGAAAAGGGAACGACAATTATCGTTCCCTTTCATAGAGGCTATTTAATTTTTTATACTAGCGCAATCCGTGCATCATCTTCAATAGCGTTTTGCTTAAGAAGAATAAGATAACAGATGCTACTCCAGCAAGAATAATAAACACCACGAAGAACTCATACAAGTTTGAAATTTCTTGACCGAAGATACTTGGCTTCTTCGGATTCAAATCCCATACTTCGAAAGCAACATTCATTTTTTCTTTCTTGATTTCATCAGGAGTCATTTTCAACACGTATGCTGTATTTCCATCTTCACTAACACCAATAGAGAACTTTGTTTTTTCGCCTTTTGGAGTGATTTGCTTCAGCTTATGCGCTTCAATGGTTGGTACATTTTCGTTCGAAATAGCAACCGACTTAACAACATCTGTCTCTTCAGCCGCTGTGAAATAATCTACCAAAGGATCTGCAGACATGTTCGCCATGAACTTTTCCATGCCGTGTTTCTCTGGAGCTTCAGGCTTGTTATCAGCAGTTGTAGCTACTTTCCACATTCCAGGCTTCGCGTTGTTCGCGAAGAAGGTTGTGTTTGCATCTACCACAACCGTGGTGTCCATGCCACTCATGTTCGCAGCGAATTGTGGAGCACCGTAAGCCGATTTCTTGTGAACGTCTTCAGGATAATATCCGCTCAAATCTCCAGCAACTTTATTCGCAAGTGCGGTGCTCAAGAACCAAACACCCATAAGCAAAGAGCTGTAGCGAATTGGAGCCAACTTCACAACCATCGATAATCCAATAGGAGAGAGGCAAAGCTCACCCATGGTATGAATAGCGTATAAGCTGAACAACCACACCATAGAAACTTTAACACCAGGTCCAAGGTCTTTTACAACCATTGCAATAATCACATATCCCAATGCCACCATGAACAATCCAATTGCTTGTTTCATTGGTGATGCAGGCTCTTGATTTTTCTTTCCTAAACGAACCCAAAGCATTGCGAACAATGGCGCTAATCCCACAATTAAAATTGGATTCACCGATTGGAACGCACTCGCAGGAATATCGAACCACCCGAATAAATTACGGTCGGTTTGTTCTTCAGCAAAGAAGGTCAACGAAGCTCCCGCTTGTTCGAAGGCTGCCCAGAAAGCAATTACGAAAAACGCAATGATGTAGATAACCCAGATACGGCTTCTTTCAATTTTAGATCGGAAGA
>CALCNZ010000244.1 GCA_937897625.1 uncultured Flavobacteriales bacterium | reverse complement strand
TTTCAATCTTCTCTTTCACCGGAAGGTCATTGGTGTACAAGCGACGGAATTCATTGTTTCCGTTTTCAATCACATCCAATACCGCTTCACCCAATCCCATCATACCGTTTCCACCTTCCGAGAATCCTTTCGCAACAACGGCTTTCACGCCCATTTCAGCGCATTTCGCAATAACGAAATCGATCTCTTCTTGTGAATCGGTTGGGAAGTGGTTCAACGCCACAACCGGAGTAATTCCGAACTTCTTGCAGTTCTCAATATGCTTCTCAAGGTTCGCGAAACCGTTGGTTACGCGCTCCATGTTTGCAGTGTTGTATTCTTCTTTCTTCGCACCACCGTGGTGACGCAAGGCGCGAACGGTTGCAACAAGCACGATTGCATCCGGGGCAATTCCTGCAGCGCCGCATTTGATGTGCATGAATTTCTCAGCGCCAAGATCGGCACCGAATCCAGCTTCCGTAACCACATAATCAGCCATTGACATACCCATCTTGGTAGCCATAATGGTGTTGGTTCCTTGTGCAATGTTTGCGAATGGTCCTCCATGTAAAATGGCAGGATTGCCTTCTAATGTTTGAACCAAGTTCGGCATAATCGCATCTTTCAGAAGAAGAGCCATAGCACCTTCCGCCTTCAAATCGCGCGCATAAATAGGCTTGCGATCGTAGGTGAATCCAACGAAGATGTTGCCTAATTTTTTCTTCAAGTCTTCGCGGTCTTTGCTCATGCAAAGAATAGCCATGACTTCAGAAGCAGGAGTAATGTTGAAACCATCTTGACGAGGAATACCGTTTCCGGTTCCGCCCAAGCCAATGGTAATGTTACGCAATGAACGATCGTTCATGTCCATCACGCGCTTCCAATAAATAAGTCTTGGATCTAAGCCAAGATTTCCTTGTTTATTCTGAAGGTTGTTGTCTATTAAAGCTGAAAGCAAATTGTTTGCTTTTTCAATCGCAGCAAAGTCTCCGGTGAAGTGAAGGTTAATGTCTTCCATCGGAACCACTTGCGCATAGCCACCTCCAGCAGCACCACCTTTGATTCCGAAAACGGGACCTAGAGAAGGTTCGCGAAGAACAACTACGGCTTTCTTTCCTAATTTATTCAATCCTTCATTTAATCCGATTGAAGTGGTTGTCTTTCCTTCTCCAGCTGGAGTAGGAGTGATAGCGGTAACCAGAATGAGTTTAGCTTGCTTTACTTTTTCTTCGTTAATCAAATGCAAGGGAAGCTTTGCTTTGTGCTTACCGTAATGTTCGAGGTCGTCGACACTTATGTTCAGCTTCGAAGCAATTTCATTGATGTGCTTCATCTTGCACGCTTGTGCAATTTCGAGATCTGATGGAAATGACATATTTTTTTATATTATGAAGCAATAATCCGAAGTTTCTTTCCTTATTTCGCAACATCAACTAAACACATATGAACAAACCAATTTTGAATTCGAAGCAAAATTCTTTCTTCTCGAAAGGAATTGCTTCATTTGTTTTCTCGGCTTTATTTATACCGTTCGCGGTTAATGCACAAAATGCAGACATTAAAACACAGTGGCAACATGCAGACATGGCTACTGACGGGCTTCCTGGAGTAAGTGCAGTGAAGGCACATGCATACATGGCTGAAAAAGGAAAGACTGCAACACCAGTAGTAGTTGCAATTATCGACAGTGGATCTGAGACTTTCCACAAAGATTTGAATGCAAACATTTGGACCAACAAAGGCGAAATTGCAAACAACGGAATTGACGATGACAAGAACGGGTACATCGACGACGTTCACGGATGGAGTTTCATTGGTGGAAAAGGTGGCGATGTGAAGCAAGACAATTTAGAGTTCACGCGTGTATACGGTGGATTGAAAAAGCGTTTTGAAGGAAAAGATGCGGCTTCAATTCCAGCGGCTGACAAAGCTGACTTCGCGAAGTACGAAAAGATTAAAGCTGAATATGAGCAAAGAGTAGGTCAAGTGAAGGAAGAGGCAGAACAGTTCAATTCTTTTTTAGCTACTTACAAAGCAAATAAAGAAATGTTGGCGATGGCTTTGGGTAACGATTTTACTGCAGAGCAATTGGCGGCTTATGAA
>CALCNZ010000243.1 GCA_937897625.1 uncultured Flavobacteriales bacterium | reverse complement strand
ATTCGCGCAAGCTTTCATTTGAAATCTGTGATCGTGCACTTCGATATGACCTAACTGTTCCATTCGCACGCTTCGTGGCCATGAACAGAAATTCGGTGGTATTGCCGTTTCGTCGTTATCAGATTCAGCCGGTGTGGCGCGCAGACCGCCCGCAGCGCGGACGATTCAGAGAGTTCTATCAGTGCGATGCCGATGTGGTTGGAACAGACAGTCTTTGGGTTGAAGTGGAATTGGTTCAGCTTTTTGACGAGGTTCTTTCGAATTTGAATCTCCCAGGATTTTCAATTGTCATTAACAACCGTAAGATCTTAGCAGGCATTGCCGAGGCAACCGGTGTGGCGGATAAGTTCATGGGATTAACCGTAGTTCTTGACAAATGGGACAAGATAGGTGAGGAAGCTGTTCAGAAAGAATTGAGTGAAATGGGAATTCCAGATGAGACCTTCCAAACGTTCAAGACATTAAACGGACTTTCAGACTTCAACGATAAAATGAATTTCTTGAAATCTGTTTTGGGAAATTCTGAAACGGGATTGAAGGGAATAGAGGAAATGACCTTTGTTTGGAATGAAGTAGAGAAGGCAGGATTGAATAAAGGAGAATTGGTATTCGATGTCTCGTTAGCACGCGGGTTGAATTATTATACCGGAGCTATTTTCGAAGTGAAAGCGAAAGGCATTCAAATGGGAAGTATTTGCGGCGGAGGACGATACGATGACCTTACCGGAATCTTCGGTTGGAAGGGCGTTTCAGGTGTTGGAATTTCATTTGGGGCCGATCGTATTTTCGAAGTGCTTTCCGAATTAAATCTTTTTCCGGAGTCTGCCACTTCAGGTACGCAAGTCTTGTTGGTGCAGTTCGGCGGTGAAACCACCTCAGCTGCCTTTCAATTGCTGAAGCAAATTCGCAATGCAGGAATCTCTTGTGAAATGTATCCAGACGACGCCAAGTTGAAGAAGCAATTCAAATACGCCGACGATAACAAAATCCCTTTTGTAGTTGTGGTAGGTGAAGATGAAGTGAAGTCGGGCATGTGGCAATTGCGCAACATGGTTACCGGAGAACAACAAGCCGTTTCAACCGATCAACTGATTGGATCCTTGTCTTCGTGAGGCTCGATGTGTGTTAAGACATCATATACTTGCGGGAATTTTTCTTTGATTCGATCGACAACCTTGTGCGCAATGTCGTGTCCCTCATAAACGCTTTGGTTTCCGTTGAGACCAATGTGAATATCCACGAACCATTCGAATCCCATTTTTCTAACGAAACAAGCATTTATTTTAATGACACCTTTAACATGCAAGGCTGTATCTCGAATCTCGTTCACAATTTCTTCCGGCTGAGCTTCGTCCATTAATTCTGAAACGGCTGTCTTTCCAACTTTAAACGCTTGTTGCAAAATGAAATACGCCGCAAGCAATGATGCCCAATCGTCTGCAGCAGCATAGCCTTCTCCGGCCACTAACGAGACAACAATACCCACTAAAGCCGCTAGCGAAGTAATGGAATCTGTTCGCTGATGAGATGCTTCAGCAGCAAGCGCATTGCTTTTGAATTTCTTCGCGTTTCTTTTCATGAAGCGATAAAGAATCTCTTTCGTCACTAAAACAGCAAGGATTACAGGAATTGTCCATGCATGAGGAGAGTCATGCGGAGTCATGATGTGTTGAATGGCTTCATAAACAATGAAGCACGCCACACTGAACATGAGCACAGCCACAAACATCGCAGAAAGCGGCTCGGCTTTTCCATGTCCGTAGGGATGATTTTTATCGGGCGGAAGCGCTGCCGTACGAAGTCCTAACCAAACCAAAAATGAAGAAGCGAAATCGACCCAACTCTCGGCCGCATCTGCAATGAGCGCGAAGCTGTTGCCAAAAATACCTGCTGCAAATTTCACAACAGATAAAATGAAATTTACCACGATACTGTATCGAATGGTGCTTTGCGCTTGGGTTGCGAGTTGACTGCTGTGATTCATACTGCGCAAAGATAGACTTGAAGCCATATATTTGTTTCATGCAATCGAATCAACATATGCTTAAGACGGGGGGGATTTCTTTATTTGTGCTGCTTTCTTTTTTTTACGCAATCTACAGTGTTGGCGATAAGCACATTGAAGGAGAACATACCGATGCTGTTTTTGTTAGCGAAGACACAACATCAAAAGACATTTCGCTTTTTTTTGTTGGAGATATGA
>CALCNZ010000242.1 GCA_937897625.1 uncultured Flavobacteriales bacterium | reverse complement strand
CTAAATTGTATTTGTTTTGTTGTAGAGCGGCTTTCAATAAATTCCATCAATTGTTATTGAATTACTCACCTAAAATAAATAAAGATGGATCTTCTAAAAGTTTTTTTACATGAACTAAAAAAGAAACTGATTCCTTTCCATCAATTACTCTATGATCATAACTTAAAGCAAGATACATAATCGGACGAATTTCGACTTTTCCATCAATTGCTACAGGCCTATCAACAATATTATGCATACCTAATATGGCACTCTGTGGAGGATTGAGTATAGGAGTTGATAACATAGAGCCAAACACTCCTCCATTCGTAATCGTAAATGTACCTCCAGTCATATCTTCTACAGAAAGCTTTCTATCACGAGCTTTTAGAGCCATATCTCCAATTATTTTTGTGATTTCAACAAAAGAACGTTGATTTGCATTTTTAATTACAGGAACAATTAAATTTCCTGTTGGAAGCGCAGCTGCCATTCCAATGTTAATGTCGCCCCGCATAATGATGTTGTTTCCATCAACACTTGCATTCACTCCAGGAAAATCGCGAATGGCCTTGGCTACGGCTTCAATAAAGATTGGTGTGAAGGTCAACTTCGTTTTCGCATTCGCCTCGAATTGCTTCTTCACCTTGTTTCTCCACATCACCACATTCGTCAAATCCGCTTCAACATAAGACGTCACGTGCGGAGAAACCTGTGTACTCATGACCATGTGATCCGCAATGATTCTGCGCATGCGATCCATTTCAACAATCTCGTCGTTCGGACCAACTGTGATCGTAGGACCTTTCACGCGAGGTGCTTCAACTGCAGGAGCAGAAGCAACTGGAGCCGGAGCTGATGCCACAGGAGCTGATGCTACAGGTGTTGCGGCGGGTTTATTTCCACGAGTAGAAATATAACCCATTAAATCTTCTTTCGTAACACGTCCATTTTGACCCGTGCCCGAAATGCTATCCAATTCAGCTTGAGAAATATTCTCTTGCTTCGCAATGTTTTTTACAAGCGGACTGTAAAATCTGTCTGAAGATGAAACAACTGGAGCAGCCTGAACTGACGATGCAACTGCAACAGGCGCAGGAGCTTCAGCGGGTGCAGGAGCAGAAGCGGCCACAGGCGCCGGAGCGCTTGCACCGTCGCCGGTTTCAATAATAGCAATCACATGTCCAACTTGAACAGTATCTCCAACGTTAACGCGACAAGAAACAAGAATTCCATCTTCAGGAGATGGGACTTCACTATTCACTTTATCTGTAGCTATTTCAACCAAAGGCTCATCCGCAGTAACGCGATCGCCTTCCTTCTTTAACCAACTCAAAATAGACGCCTCTGCGACACTCTCACCCATCTTGGGTAACTTCAATTCAATTGTTGCCATTTTAATAAATTTCGCAACGAATTTAAGGAAAATAAAGGACTTGTCCTAATACTCTCTTTTCACCCGTTTGCGTGTGTTGTATTACTTTTTCTATGAAGAAGGAAAAACATCCAAAAGCCAATGAAGACAAGGCCTTGCTGTACCTCGAGCATGCTTTCAAAAATGAAGTGAAACGACACTCCTAGCACGAACACTAAAAAAAACAAGTCATTTGCCCTCCACGCACGCACAAATCCTGCAACCAATAGCGCCAAAAGGGAAAGTAATCCCAGCCAACCCCATTCAACCAAAATTTGCAAATACGCATTGTGTGCAGGATGCGAATGCTCGGCCGCGAAATTTGCTCCCTTTTGCGTGTATCGTTCTTTGAAATGCGACTTCCAATTTCCTGTTCCAACGCCCAACGGATAGTCGCGACCAATTTCCCAAGCAGTCTGCCAACTTACAATGCGCTCACTGGTGCTTGCGACCTTTTCCTCCTTCTTTGTTTCTGTTATTGTTTTGGAATTTTCTACGGCTTCCTTCGCCCTTCCTGAAATGGGAGAAAATCCAAAAAACAACACGAAGAATGAAAGCATCGAAGCGGAAATTACAGCCAACGCCTTCCTCTTGTTTTTTCCATTTCGAAATACATAAAAAACAAAAACAGCATAGAATAAAAACAGAGCTAAGAAACCCGCTCGCGAAGCCATGAATGCGGTTTCTAAAGAGAAGAAAACAATTCCTAAAAACAAGAAAAGCGTTTGCTTTTTATTTGTTGAATCGAGGAAGTCCGAAGCTAAAAAGACCATGGAAAGTAAATAGAAAAATCCCAAATAAGTTGGGTGGAAGGTCCAAGAAAGTCTTCCGTATACAAACTCTTCCCACAACCCTGTTTCGAAAAATCGAAAGACTGCATGCACATGACAAATGAGCGCGAAACTTGTGCATCCAATAACCAAGGCCCATTGAAATTTCCTTTTCGATAGCAGAATAGAACTCGATGTGAATAAAAACAAAAGTGGAAAAGCGAGGTATGAAATCTTAGTCTCAATTTCAGACAGAGCCGTTTTGTGGTTCCACTCATTCCATATACCACTCAGCAGAAATGCCGAAAAAACACCAAATAAGAGAAAGGCCCAACCATTGAAACTTCGCCACTCGATTTTCCTTCCACCAAAAAAAACTTGAACAACCATGGTCAGAAAAGCAAGCGCTAAAAAAACGGTCACCCCTTTTGAATATATACTCATACAAAAAACCCCAGCGGCCATGAACCACTCGTGAATGTTGTATTTCGTGATTGAAACTTTCATCCTTTGCGCTTCATTTTCAAATGCGGAATGTCATCTTCCAAATACATCTCGCCTTCTTCAACAAATCCCAATTCATTGTAAAACTTCAACAAATACTGTTGAGCAGAAATCGTGATGGTTTGCCTTCCCCAAATCTTTTCACATTGCAAAATACATTCATGCATTAACAATTTCCCTAGACCTGAACGGCGCAATTTCATTGACGTGCAGACACGACCTATGCTAACTTCGATGTATGAAATTCCTGCAGGAAGCAAACGCGCTGTTGCGTGAATCTCGCCTTGCTCATCTTCCGCCCACACCCAAAAAGATTGCTCATCTTTTCCATCTAAATCCTGATAAGCGCAGTTCTGTTCAACCACAAAAACGTCGGAGCGCAAAGCCAAAATGCGATACATTTTCGTTGAAGGAATTTCTGAAAAAGGAGCGGTGTAAAATTTCACTCTTCGAAAATAAGACAATTGCGCTAGAATGTCTTGTGCTATAATTGAACAAATTCAACGAACTTCGCGCCATGAATGTATTATCAGTTGAAAATGTGTCGAAGGCCTTCGGTATTCGCGAATTGTTTACAGACCTTTCTTTCGGTATTGAAGAGGGACAAAAAGTAGCGTTAGTTGCGAAGAACGGAACCGGAAAGTCTACACTGCTGCACATGTTAGCAGGAAAAGACGAACCCGATGCAGGACGAATTACATTCAACAAAGAAATTAAATGGGCCATCTTGCTTCAAGACGAAGCCTTCGATGCCAAGGGAACGGCCATTGATTTTCTTTTCGCCGCAGATAACGCCATGACCAAAGCCATTCGTGCTTACGACTTGGCCATTGCAACCGGAGACGGATTGCAAGAAGCGCACGATATGATGGAGCATTCAGATGCGTGGGATTACGATGCGAAAGCCAAACAAATTTTAGGCGCTCTGAACATCATTGACCTGAACCAGCAAATGGGAAACATGAGCGGCGGACAACGCAGACGCATTGCACTTGCAAGAGTCTTGTTGGAAGAAGCGGATTTCTTAATTCTTGACGAGCCTACCAACCACTTGGATTTAGACATGATTGAGTGGTTGGAAGAATATTTAACGAAGGCGCGCATGACCTTGTTCATGGTCACGCACGATCGTTATTTCTTGGAAAACATTACGAATGAAATTCTCGAATTGGAAAACGGAGAGCTTTACAAATACAAAGGAAACTTCTCCTATTATCTTGAAAAGAAAGCAGAGCGCGAGCAGCTCGAATCTGCTTCTCGCGATAAGAATTTAAATCTCTTTCGTCGCGAAGCCGAATGGGCGAGCCGCATGCCACGTGCCCGCGGAACGAAGAGCAAGAGTCGCATGGATTCGTTTGAAGAGTTGAAAGACAAGCTCAAGCGTAAACCAGACGATGCGGAATTGGATCTTGAAATTAACATTACCCGCATGGGTTCGAAGGTCGTTGAGTTCATTAAGGCTACGAAGTCCATGGGCGATTCAACGGTAATGGACGGATTCGATTACGTTTTCAAATCGAATGAACGCATTGGTATTATTGGAAGAAACGGTTGTGGAAAATCTACCTTCCTCAACCTCATGACCAAGCGAATGGAGCCCGATGGTGGAAAGATTGTAAACGGAGAAACAGTGGTGTTCGGATTTTACGAGCAGTCGTCTTCGAACTTAATACCCGAGCAGCGACTCATAGAGTGTATTCGCGATGTTGCTGACTACATTCCACTTGCAAAAGGAAAAACCATTAGTGCTTCTCAGATGCTCGAGAAATTCTTGTTTCCGAAACACATGCACTTCAACCGCATTGACCAACTGAGCGGTGGCGAACGTAAGCGTTTGCAATTGCTATTGGTATTGATGAAGAATCCGAATTTCTTAATTCTCGATGAGCCTACGAACGACTTAGACGTCTTCACGCTTTCGGCCTTGGAAGATTACTTGTTGAATTTCCCAGGCTGTTTGGTTATTGTGAGTCACGACAGGTATTTCCTCGACAAATTGGTCGACCATTTATTTCTTCTCGATGGAAAAGGAAACGTTCACGATCTATTGGGAAGTACTCTCGATTTCCGCGCGGTATTGAGCGAAGCATCAGCGAAACGCGAAAGTCTTGCCGAAGCGAAGAAGCAAGAAGAACCAGCCCCTTCCATCAAAGAAGAAAAGAAAAAACCAGCTGGCAAAATTTCGTTCAAAGACAAACACGAATTCGAAACACTCGAAAAGAATTTGCCTTTGTGGGAAGAGAAAAAAGCTCAGCTTGAAGCCGAGCTTTTAAATGCAACTGATCATGTTCAAATGGAAAAAATAGCTTTGGAATTGGGGGCGCTGTCTGATCAAATAGACAACGGAACCATGCGCTGGTTAGAGCTTTCCGAGCTGATGTAAATCTTACGATTGAGCCTTGTGTCCGCGCATGTTCAAGTGACAGCGCTCACGAGACTTCACAACCATAGATACCTTTTCAACGGAGGTTCTGTTTTCTTCCAATCCCCAAGCGTCGATATCTGTAAGAGAAATACTTTTCAGGAATTGATGCGCCTCGAATACGAAGTTTTCATTTACACCCAATTCGTTTTCAACGCTCAAATATTTTTGAAGCACTACGAAACGCACGTCAATGCTGTTGTTGTAAACTCCGTATGGTTCGGGCTTTTGCAGACGATTGAAGTGATTCTTCGTTGCCAAGTCTTGAAGAATAAAGCAGAAGTAATTGTGCACGCGCGCTTGAACGCGGAAGCCTAATTTAATGTTTACTTTAATGATTAAATCATCTACCAATTCTTGCGCTTCATACTCCATGGTATAAGGCTCGTTGGTCCGATCTACGTGCAAGAACCAATACACATCGGCTCTCTTTGGCGTTCCTTCCAAAATAGAATCAATCACCAATTTCTCAACCTGATCCGTAAAACTTGCCTTGGTCATGTATACCAAGTGGGTAGAGTATTTCGGAACATTGGTATCTACCGAAAGTTTTCGTAGTGTTTCAATGTGCGGATCAAGCGAAATGAATCCAACGCGTTCATTGCTGAATTTGCGATATCGAATGGTCACATACATCACCATTAAAATTCCAGCGTACACAATGAGCATCATCCACGCTTCCTTCAACTTAACAGAATTCGCAATGAAGAATGAAAGCTCAACTGCGAAGAACAACGAAGCAATTCCTGCAACAAGAATAAACGGCCAATGACGGTGGTAAATAAGGTAGTACGAAAGCAACAAAGTAGTCATGAGCATGGCCACGGTAATGAATAAACCATAAGCCGCTTCCATGTGAGCCGACTCTTTGAAATAAAGCATAACGCCTATACATCCAGCCCACAACAACCAGTTCACGCTTGGGATATACAACTGACCTTTTGTTTCTGTTGGAAATTTAATCGCAACGCGTGGCCAGAAGTTTAAGTTGATGGCTTCTCCTATGAGTGTAAATGAACCCGAGATCAACGCCTGACTCGCAATAACAGCGGCTACTGTTGCGACAATAACGCCCGGCAACAAGAACCATTCGGGCATAATTTCAAAAAACGGATTTCTTCCTGTTAGTTCTGTTTGTTGCATTAACCATGCGCCTTGGCCCATGTAGTTCAAAACCAAAGCTGTCTTTACAAAAATCCAAGTCACCCGAATGTTCGCTCGGCCGCAGTGTCCAAGATCACTGTACAAGGCTTCTGCTCCTGTTGTGCATAGGAACACAGCACCTAACAACCAAAATCCTTTCGGGTAATTCGCCAATAAATCGTAGGCGTATTTCGGATTTAATGCATTGAAAATTTCAGGATGAAGGAACGCGTTGTAGGTTCCCAAAACAGCTAACATGGAGAACCAAATGAGCATGATGGGTCCGAAAGCAACACCCACCAATTTCGTTCCGTAACGCTGAATCATGAAGAGTCCTGTTAAGATGGCCAAGACAATGGGCATCACAGGAATTCCTTCATCGAAAACTTTTAATCCTTCAACAGCAGATGCCACAGAAATGGGCGGCGTAATAATTCCATCGCACAACAAGGTTGCAGCACCAATCATTGCTGGCCAGAACAACCACTTCCCTCTTCGCTTCACCAAGCTAAACAACGAAAATATTCCACCTTCACCTTTGTTATCAGCACGAAGAGTCATCCAGATATACTTAATAGTCGTCTGAATGGTTAATGTCCAAAACACACATGAAATACCTCCATAGATTAGCATTTCCGTAATAGGCTTGTCGCCTACAATGGACTTCATTACATACAAAGGAGAGGTTCCAATATCGCCGTAAATGATACCTAATGTTACAAGTAATCCTGCGGTTGAAAGTTTGTGGTGGCTAGACATATAAGGTTAATTCTTGGCGAATGTATAAGAAAATGAGTGTCACGGCATTCACCACTTCAAAATAATTTTTCCTGAGCTTTTTCGGCTCTCTAAATACTGATGGGCTTTGGCTATTTCGGCATAGGAGAATTCTCCGCCAATGACTGGTTTTATTTTTCCGTCGGAATGCATTTGAACCAATTGATTTAAGAGCTTTCCGATAATTTCCGGATGCTCATCGGCTACCCTAAGCATATTCACACCAAGAACAGATTGGCTCTTTCCTAGGAGCAACAAAGGAATCAGTCTTCCCATGTCGAAGACCAACTTCAGCGTAGCCAACTTCCCACCCCACTTGCTTGTTCGGTCCGAAAATCCGAACAACATCAATCGTCCACCTGCTCCCAACAAGCGCATGTCTTGCTTAAACGTCTTTCCGCCAATGCTATTGAAGGTCGCGTCGAGATTGGCTTTTCCCAAGTGCTTTCGAATTTCAACTTCGTAATCGTGCGTATTGTAGTTGATGGCAGTAATGCCTTGTTTCGCTAATGCGTTCACCTTTTCATCGCTTCCAACAGTTGCGAAGATCTCGCATCCCTTTTCCTTCAACAATTGAATCAACGCGGTTCCCACGCCACCGGCAGCAGCATGAATTAGGACGCGTTCTCCTTTTTTTGTTTGTTGAAGAAAATCGCTCATGTACAACGCAGTCACATACTGCGTAGCCAAGGCACAGGCCTCGTTGGAAGAAATAGAATCCGGAAGTTCAGCAATGCCTGTTACAG
The DNA here is from genome assembly GCA_937897625.1 of uncultured Flavobacteriales bacterium. Classification (GTDB taxonomy): domain Bacteria; phylum Bacteroidota; class Bacteroidia; order Flavobacteriales_D; family Sanyastnellaceae; genus CAIZGX01. Next base: position 9,653 of record CALCNZ010000242.1, on the reverse strand, counting down.
CAGTGCAAACCTTTTCAGCATAACCGCCGAAGCGTGTTAAACAGGCCACGCGTTTTCCAATCCAATTGGAAGAAACCCCTTCACCCACCGACTCAACAATTCCAACAACATCGTAACCCATAACCACAGGAGGCGCAGGAAGTGCGGGGTACAAACCCTTTCTTCCCAACACATCTGCGAAATTCAATCCGGAAACTTCCACCTTCACACACACTTCTCCTTCATTTAAAATTGGATCAGCGACTTCTCGTATTTCGAAGGCTTCATGAGCCTTTCCGAACTTCGTTAAATAAATTGCTTTCATTATTTTGTTGCGCCGTTACGTTTCAAGACGGTAGTTTTTCCACTCGCTCGCTTGACTTGAATTTCGTCTTGTCCGTTCACTTTCTTGTATTGAATGGAAGAAGGCAAATCGCCTTTCATGCTCGCCACATTCCAACCCGCTGTGGGTTTTCCGTTCGACATGTAATTGTAAATCGTGCCGTTCGAGCAACCAAAGAAAATTCTATAATCGTGCGCGTTGGAATAATCGGCCACGCACAAATTCGTGCAGGGTTTCGACGAAAGAACGACTGGATATCCAATGACATTCTTTCCGTTGATGTCGAGCATTTCCAATCGGCTGTTGGTTAAAATGAGCAATTGTTTCTTTCCATTCTTGAATGCGTCAATCTGTTCAACGGAGCGGATTTCCGAAGAGAGTGTTACCGACCAAGATGTTTTTCCACCAGAAATCCATTCGATTTTTGAACCGCTGTATTTGACTTGGTCTGTTTTTCCAGTTAGGTGATTCGTCACCGATTTCGTTTTTCCAGATTCTACGACAGGCGCTGGAGCCGTTGCAGGTGAAGGCGCAGCCGTTGTTGTATCTGGAAGAACAACCGGTTCCAATTCAACCTTCGCAGTACCTCTTCCAACTAAAGTCACCTGTGTCCGATCTCCTACAGGAGCGCAATGCCACACGCGCCAACCGTTTCCGAGCTTGTTTGAAAGCGTGCTCGAGTACTGCAAATCGCTTCCTGTTATAACACCTCCGCCGGGCAATGAAGGAAAATTCTTTGTTGAAATAGAACCAGCAATGCCGAGGTATTGCTGATGCGCCAGAAGCAATTCGCGAGTTTCCGCAAACAAGAAGAAGTTTTTGTAGCGAACGCCGTAGTACTTCACTTCACTCGGATAAATTTTATCCATTGCAAATAACTCCGCTGCATTTGCTTCTCTAACCGGATCAATAGCCAATGAATCTGAAAACAAAACGCTCACATTCACACTGTCCGATTTCAAACCCAAGGCGTAAATCATTCCGCTTGCACCAGGCGTATCGCTTCCGAAATTCGCCATGGCCAATTCGCCAGTGGCGTTGTTGTTCAACCAGTCTAAAAGCGAAACATTCTTTTGAGCTTCCTGATCCATGCGCAAACTTAGAAACGCAGAACGTGCATCTTGCGGACGAAGGGAATCGAGATACGAAAGCAATGCCATTGGACTTCCGGCATGCACAGCCTCGAACCAATAGCTCGTATTGGTTCTTCCGTTTGTAAATACGTTTTGAAAATTGAATTTGGAGGAGCTTGCGGGAAGATGAAGAGGAGCACATCGAAACCCTGCAATCATGGAAGACTCACTTCCGCGAATATCATCCAAGGCCGTCCAAACCTGATCTACACGAAAATAATAATGACAATTTGAATCGAAGGAAGTTGTGCCTTTCACGCAAGTAAAAGAAGGAACATCTGCAAGTCTGTTTCCCTCTTCCAAAGGAACAATATCTCCAGTGCTATAAATGGCATACGGCTCTAGAAATTGAAACTTCAAGTCAGGAAATTTAGAACTCCACTTAGCTGCAAGTTCCTCACCTGCCTTACCATATCCTACCGGAAGAATTAAACGATCGTCTGCGACAGTTTGTACGATCCATACCGATTGATTTTCAAATTGAATGCCTTGCGGATCGGCGCCAAGATCACGCATCAACTTCGAAATACCTTCCGACAAAGAAAGTTCAGCGGCCCATTCAGCGGCCTCTCCGAATGCCGAAGCACTTTTCACTTCAACAATTCCTGAAGAGCTCGAAGGAATGAATACCAATGGACTTGTCCAATCGGCATGACTTCGATTCAAAAAATAATAGACGCCTCCAATTCCCGCAGCGAGAATAAGTATGGCAAGCGCAAAGCGAAGGGTGTGTTTGAATGAGTTCATGCTTCCTTACGAAAATAGAATTCGAATGGAAGTAAATTCCAACAAAAAGGGCTGTCTTACAACAGCCCTTTGTTAATGAAATTCAAGTGCAATTATTTTGAAAGTGCACTTCTTGAAATAACAATTTTTTGTACTTCACTGGTTCCTTCGTAGATCTGTGTAATCTTCGCATCGCGCATCATACGCTCAACGTGATACTCTTTCACGAATCCATATCCACCGTGAATTTGAACCGCTTCAACCGTATGCTTCATAGCAACAGTAGATGCGTACAACTTCGCCATAGCGCTAGCTTCGTCGTAGTTCATGCCTTGGTCCTTCATCCAAGCCGCTTTGTACACTAACAAACGTGCAGCTTCGATTTCAGTAGCCATATCAGCTAATTTGAAAGCGATGGCTTGGTGTTGTGAAATTTCTTTTCCGAACGCTTTACGCTCTTTCGAATAAGCCAAAGCCAATTCGTATGCTCCTGCAGCAATACCCAACGCTTGTGCAGCAATACCAATGCGTCCACCGCTCAAAGTCTTCATCGCGAACTTGAATCCAAATCCGTCTTCCCCAATGCGGTTCGCCTTTGGTACTTTCACGTCGTTGAACAACAACGTATGTGTGTCGCTTGCGCGAATACCCATTTTGTTTTCTTTCGCACCAACGATGAATCCTTCCATTCCGCGTTCAACGATTAACGCGTTAATTCCTTTGTGTCCTTTTTCAGGATCGGTTTGCGCAATTACCAAATAGGTTGAAGCCGTGCTACCGTTGGTAATCCAGTTCTTCGTTCCATTCAACAAATAATAATCGCCCATGTCTACTGCGGTCGTTCTTTGTGAAGTAGCGTCAGAACCAGCTTCTGGCTCAGACAAACAGAATGCACCAATTTTTTCTCCGCTCGCCAATGGCTTCAAGAATTTCTCTTTTTGCTCAGCGTTTCCGTATGCTTCAAGACCGTAGCATACCAATGAGTTGTTTACGCTCATGCATACTGAAGTAGAAGCATCTACTTTCGAAATCTCTTCCATGGCAATGGCGTATGAAAGTGTATCCATGCCACTTCCTCCGTTTTCTGGACTTACCATCATTCCCATGAAACCAAGTTCAGCCAATTGCTTCACTTCTTCTGTAGGGAATCTCTGATGCTCGTCGCGATCGATAACTCCTGGCTTTAATACGTTCTGCGCGAAATCTCTTGCAGCGGCCTGAACGGCCAAATGTTCTTCTGATAATTCGAAATGCATATTCTTATGTTTAGTTCATTGCTAAATTGGGTGCAAAGAAACGAAATTGAGGTTGAAATAAAAAACCCTTCTTTCGAAGGGCTTTTTGATATTTTTTCAAAGTGTATCTCTTATTGAAGAGGCACCATGACCAATCCATTTGTAATGTTCACTGTAGAAGTTCCGGCAGAGTTCTTCAAAGTTCCAGAGAAGGTGTATCGAATTCCACCTGGAGCAGGCGCCGATCTGAATTTAACAACATTCACGGTAGCCGTTGACGTTCCGAATGCAGTGCTGTGCGCCACAGATGCGTTTGTGAATGCCATAACTGTACCCGGATTCGTAGCTGTTGCCATGTTTATTACTGAACCACTTACCCAACCCGCAACTGGAGCTGCCATAGTGAAGGCGATTGTTCCACCTTGAAGTGTTGAACCTGTTACAGTAACTACACCACCTGTATAAGAGAAGGTGCAAGAAGAAGCAACTCCGACGTGATTCACGCCATTTGCCGTGAAGGTAATAATGGTATCACAAGCCACGCAGTCAACACCGCCGCAGTCTGTCCAGAACTCACCCTGAGCACCACCATCTATAATTCCATTTGAACAGTTTCCATCAGTGGTACATGGAGGACAGTTCGTTCCGCCACAGTCAACACCAATCTCAGTTCCGTTCATTATTCCATCTGTACATGTTGGACAAGCATCGCAATAAGCACCACCGCAGTCAACTTGTGTTTCTGTTCCGTTTAGGATTCCGTCTGCACATAAAGCCGCGCATGGTCCGCAGTTGGTGCCACCACAGTCAATACCTGCTTCGTCACCGTCTTGAATACAGTCTGCGCATGGAGAACATGGTCCGCATTCACCACCACAGTCTACACATGTTTCACCGTATTCTGGTTGCCAAATCCCATCGATACAGTGATCGCACTGCTCGCAATTTGGACCTCCGCAATCGACCAATTGCTCTGAGTTATTCAAGATTCCGTCATAACAATTTGGCGGAATTTTATTGTCGTCATTCAGACAGCCGTTCAGCACGAACATTGCAAAAACGCTCATGAGCAAAAGAACAGAACGTAAAGATTTATTCATTTCTTTAAAAGGTTTGGGGTACGAATATACGAAAAGACCGCATAAAATGAAAAAGGGTTGCAAGACTTCTACGTCTAACTTTGTATCCAAATGAGTACTCCTAAAGAAAATATCTGGAAAAAACGCGCGCAATTTTCGTCCGAAGAAATTGCTGAACTAGCGGTAAAATCAAACACTAGCGCGGCATTCGCTGAGATTTTATTCCAACGAAACATCCGAACCCAAGAGCAAGCGCGAGCTTTCCTAAATCCTGAAATAAATCAGCTTTTAGATCCTTTCCAATTGAAAGACATGGACAAGGCCATTGCCCGATTGGTTTCAGCCAAGGAAAAAAACGAAAAGATTCTCGTTTACGGAGACTATGATGTAGACGGAACAACTGCCGTTGCCGTATTTTTCAGTTTCCTGAAGCACGTTGGATTCGATTGTGATTTCTACATTCCAGACCGTTACAAAGAAGGCTATGGATTTTCAGACGCCGGAGTTGCGTTCGCTCATGAAAATAATTTTTCATTGATTGTAACGCTCGACTGCGGAATCAAAGACGGCCCTCGCATTGAAAAATGTAATGAATACGGGATAGACGTGATTGTTTGCGATCACCACACACCAGAGATTCTTCCTCCCGCCTTCGCTGTGGTTAATCCGAAAAGAAAGGACTGCACCTACGAGAACAAAGGACTTTGCGGTTGTGCGGTCGGATTCAAGGTCATGTGCGCATGGTTCATTCATCACAACGAATCGCTCGACTTTGCCTATTCCTTTTTAGACCTGGTGGCTATTGCTACAGGTGCAGATATTGTTCCAGTCACCTCTGAAAACCGCGTCTTGCTTCATTTCGGATTGAAAGAAATAAACACGCACTTTCGTCCAGGCATTTCAGAACTACTTTCCAACGCAAAGCACAGCGGCAAAATTTTAAAAGTCGTAGACCTGGTTTTTTTAATTGCTCCGCGCATTAATGCAGCCGGAAGAATTTTTTCTGGAAAGCGCGCCGTAGAGGTGCTTCTGACGAATAACCCTGAAGACGCCAAGTCCGTTGCCGCTGAAATTGAAAAATACAATCAAGAAAGAAAAGGACTCGACCGAAACATAACTCAAGAGGCCCTTGACATCATTGAAAGAGACCCGTTCTATAAAGACAGTTTCACAACTGTGGTGAAGAAGCAGGGCTGGCACAAAGGAGTCGTTGGCATTGTTGCTTCAAGACTTATTGAAACGTACTACAAGCCTACCATTGTCCTTGTTGAAGATGACGGTATTCTTTCAGGAAGCGTGCGTTCCATTGAAGGAATAGATGTTTACGAAATGCTTTCACTTTGCGAAGAACACTTGATTCAATTCGGTGGACACAGCATGGCGGCTGGACTCAAATTAACATCTGAAAACTTTATTGCATTCAGAGAGGCGTTCGATGAAGCCGTTCGAAACTTCTCTAACCATGTCCGTCTTGAGCGATGCCATTTGTATGACACCGAAATTCAATTCGATCAAATTTCTTTTCCACTCTACGAATCGCTTCAGCCCCTGGAACCCCACGGACCCGAAAATATGCGTCCCGTGTTCCTTTCAAAAAACATTAAAAACGCTCGATTCACCAAACTTGTTGGTGCGCACGCCGATCACCTGCAGCTGCATGTGAAGCAAGCAGGTAATGTTTCAGAAATGAAAGGCATTGCTTTCAAAATGGCCGATTGGGTTTTTCCTATCTTGGAAGGAAAGGAAATTGACCTCCTTTTTCAACTCAATGAAAATGTTTGGAACGGTCAAAGTTCCATTCAGTTGGAAGTGTTGGATATTCGATTGAGTCGCTTATAAAAAACAATACCCGGAAGTTTGAATTGCTTCAGGGACGACCGGGAATCAGGATTCAAATATAGAAAAGAAAACTATCTTCGCCAAATGGAACAACAACGCACAGAACTTTCAGCTCTCGGAGAATTCACCCTTATTAAACATTTGACGCAATACTTCCTTCCGAAACAAGAAGGTACGATTCGCGATGCGGGTGACGATGCGGCAGTGATGCAACCAGTTGAAGGAAAACAATTGGTCATGACAACCGACATGTTGGTGGAAGGAGTTCATTTCGATCTCATGTACACTCCTTTAAAGCACCTCGGTTACAAAAGCGTTGTTGTAAATCTTTCCGATATCTGCGCCATGAACGCAACGCCAACACAGTTCACCGTTGGGTTGGCCGTGAGCAATAAATATTCTGTAGAAGCACTTGAAGAACTTTATTCCGGAATGCTTGCTGCATGTGAGGCCTACGGTGTTGATATGGTTGGTGGAGACACTACAACCATTCCAACCGGATGTGTGATTTCCATTACAGCCATCGGATACGCCAACAAAGAAGACATTGCCTTAAGAAGCACTGTTAAAGAAGGAGATTTACTGGTTGTTTCAGGAGATTTAGGCGGAGCCTACATGGGGCTTCAAGTTTTGGAAAGAGAAAAAGAAGTTTTTAAAAGTGCTCCAACGGCCCAACCCAATCTCGAGAATTACGATTACATCTTAGCGCGTCAATTAAAGCCTGAAGCGCGACTAGACATTGTTCAATTGTTGGCTTCGTTGGAAGTAAAACCAACAGCAATGATTGATATTTCAGACGGACTGTCTTCTGAAATTCTACACTTAGCGGAAGAGAGCGAATGCACCTTCGCTATATATGAAGACAAATTACCCATTGCTCCTGAAACACGTGATGCTGCGAGAGAACACAACATTGATCCAACCACATGCGCATTAAACGGTGGTGAAGATTACGAGTTGTTGCTCACCATTTCTCAAAACGATTTCGAGAAAATAAAAGGCAATCCGAATTTGAGCATCATTGGCCACGCCACCGCGAAGGAAGGTGAAAATCTATTGATGGCCATTGGCGGTGAAACGGTAAAACTTAGCGCTCAAGGCTGGAAAACGTTATAAAGGCGTCCCAAACCATTGCTATTGTAGCGTAAGACTTCGGCAAGCGAGATTCCAACTTTTCTCGCGAGCACCACTCTACTTTTTCAATCTCCTCTTCTGTTTGAGGAACGAGATTCGGAGCTCCTTCGCATTTCATAAAAAACCAAGAACTGCGTTTCAGCACCCATTTTTCTTTTAGCTCGTAGGTATGAAAGGTATCTACCAAATGTGCTTCAATGCGCATTCCAACTAAACCGGTTTCTTCCTCTACTTCACGAAGTGCGCCCTCCTCGTCGTTTTCTCCCGATTCAATCTTTCCCTTGGGGAGGTCCCAAAAACCTTTGCGCTTAATCATTAGGAACTCTCCGAGGCCATTTTGAACCAATCCGCCTGCTGCGTCTATTCTTTTGTATGTGCTGAAATAGTTAACAAACTCTTCTTGTGAAAAAGTTAATGTACGACCGAGGTGAGAGACGACGTATTTTCGCGGCATGGATTCAAATATTGAAGTGGGATTACAAGTAGCAGATTATCTTTTGCAAATTAAGGCAATTGAATTGAAACCTCAAGCACCCTTTACTTGGGCAAGCGGATTGAAGTCGCCGATTTATTGCGATAACCGCAAAACGCTTTCTTTCCCTGTTTGCAGAACGCACATTCGTCAGCAGTTTGTAAATGCCATTCAAGAAAAATTCGGAACACCCGATATCATTGCAGGAGTAGCTACTGGCGGAATTGCTATCGGAGCTTTGGTGGCTCAAGAAATGGGAATTCCATATGCCTACGTAAGAAGCGAAGCCAAAAAACACGGATTAGGAAATCAAGTTGAAGGTGTCGTTGAGCCTAACCAAAAAGTTGTAGTTATTGAAGATCTTATTTCAACAGGAAAAAGTAGCTTAAGTGCTGTTACTGCCTTGCGTGAAGCCGGTCTAGACGTCATGGGAATGGTGGCCATTTTCACTTACGACTTCGATATTGCGAAAGAAGCATTCAAAGATGCCAATGTTGAACTACACACACTAACCGATTATCACGCCTTGTTGCAACAAGCATTGAAAAAGGAATACATCACAGAAGAACAATTGAACACACTGAAAGTGTGGCGCGAAAATCCAGCAGCATGGAGCGCTGCCTTCATTGAATCGCAATCCAATGGCTAAATTCATTAGTAAAAGTGTTGAAGTAAATGCCCCTCTTGCCGAGGTGCATGCCTATTTGCAAAACATGGCGAATATTCAACGCCTGCTGCCACTTGATAAAATTTCGAATTGGAGCAACACAGAAGATTCATGCTGCTTCAAAATTCAAAATGTTTATACCATTGAATTGAAACGCGTGAGTGCAGTGCTGAACACGGAAGATGCTGAAACAACTTTCGAAACCACTGATAAAAGTCCCTTTCCTTTTGTGTTAAAAGCGAAATTGAAAAGCAACGGAGTAACCACCACTGCCCATCAAGATTGCGATGCGACCATTAATCCATTTATGGAAATGATGGTGAAGGGACCCTTCCAACAACTATTCGATTACATGTCCGAACGTCTAGCGAAAGAATTCGTTTAGTATATTCGTTTCATGTACAACAGATTATTCGATTTTGCCTACGATCAATTGGAGCATCTTCCTCTTGACGTCATGTTCCGAAGCAAATGCAACGGCGAATGGGAGACCTACTCTACTCGAAAGTTTATTGACTACGTAAACCAACTCAGCAATGGTCTTGTTGAATGGGGAATTCAGCCCGGACAAAAAATTGCGCTCATCACCGATTCAAATCGCACCGAATGGAACATCTGCGATCATGCTGCACTTCAAATTGGAGCCATTGATGTTCCGATTTATCCGACCATGACGGAGCATGACATTCAGTATATATTAAATCACAGCGAAGCCACACTTTGTTTCGTTTCGAATCAAGAGCTTCTAACGAAAGTTCGAAACATCCAAGACAACATTCCTACCCTTAAAGAAGTTTTTACCTTCGAAAAAATAGAAGGTGCACGAAACTGGAAAGAATTATTTTCAACGAATGAAAATTCCGCCAAGGAAGTTCAAGATCGAAAAGATAAAATTAAGACTGAAGACTTAGCCACCATCATCTACACATCAGGAACCACAGGACTTCCGAAGGGTGTAATGCTTTCACACACGAACATAGCTTCGAACGTAGAGAACTGTGTAGATCGTCTTCCTTATTTGGAAAAAGGAAAGGCAAGATGTGTGA
>CALCNZ010000241.1 GCA_937897625.1 uncultured Flavobacteriales bacterium | reverse complement strand
TAGACGCCAAGCAGATAAAGGAGAAGCCCAACGCGAACCAAAACCCGTACCAAAAGAAATATAGGGATTAGCGTACCAACTGTTCCAAGGATTTGCATTCATCAAACCTGATGAAAATCCATTCGCATATCCTTGTTCATATTGATTCACATAGACTGCTCTAGAATTCAAATAATTAGGTTCAACTGCTGCTTTTAAGCCATCTTCCTCTTCAATTAAGGTGGCATCATCGTCGAAATCCAAATAATCAGATTTATTCTTTTTCTTCGTTACAACAGCTGATTTGACGGGATTATCATATAAATCATCCGCTACAAATTTTGATTGACCTGACACATCCGAAGAATTATTTTGAACAACGGTACAAGCTTGTATAAAAAATAAACCAACAAGCAACAAAAACAAAATCGAGTGATTTTTCATTGGATTTGAATGTTATACATGTTAAAAACCTAGGACAAAAATGTATCTTTGTGCTCAACAAGTTTGAGACAAGAAAAGTTTACAAATAAAACGATAAATATCTTTAAAAATACGATTTCCAACAATATATATGAGTAAATCCCTACCAAGTCGCACCGAGAACTATTCTGAATGGTATAATGAATTAGTTAAAAGAGCTGATTTAGCTGAAAATTCTGCCGTGCGTGGTTGCATGGTTATCAAGCCCTACGGCTATTCTATCTGGGAAAAAATGCAACGTGCTTTAGACGAGTATATCATTGAAGGAATTAAAACCACAATTCCCTTCCATCAAAAACTTATGAAAGACGAGAAGTTCCGTTCAGGAGATTTCACGACGAAGTTTTTGGAAGATTGGACGATGTAACAACCAGCGAAGCTGGATGACACAACACGTTGTGATGACCTTCATCCGAAGGATGACACAACAAGTTGTGATGACAATCTTTGATTGATGACACTCTTCGAGTGATGACGGACTTTGTCCGATGACCGCTTCGCGGAGCGTAATCTGAACCGGTCATCACGCAGTGTCATCGCGGAGCGTCATCCACGAAGTGGTCATCCGAAACGGTCATCACGTAGTGTCATCGCGCAGCGTCATCCACGAAGTGGTTAACTATTCAGCTTAAGAACTGCTAAGAACGCTGCCTGCGGAACTTCTACAGAACCCACTTGACGCATGCGTTTCTTTCCTTCTTTTTGCTTTTCAAGAAGCTTTCGCTTACGCGAGATGTCTCCGCCGTAACATTTTGCAGTAACGTCTTTACGCAAGGCGTTAATGGTTTCACGGGCAATGATCTTCGCGCCGATAGCGGCTTGTAAGGCTATTAAGAATTGTTGACGCGGGATAAGTTCACGCAATTTCAAACAAATCTTCTTTCCTAATTCGTAAGCGTGGTCTTTGTGAATGAGTGCGCTTAACGCGTCTACCTGGTCTCCGTTTAAGAGAATATCTAATTTCACCAATTGACTTTCCTGGTATCCAATTCTGAAATAATCGAAAGATGCGTATCCTTTTGAAATGGTTTTCAAACGGTCGTAAAAGTCGAATACGATTTCAGCCAAAGGCATTTCAAACGTTAACTCAATGCGGTCTGTTGTTAGGTACAACTGGTTGGTGAGCATGCCTCTTTTTTCAATACACGAGGTCATAATTGCACCAATGAACTCGGTCTTGGTTATGATTTGCGCTTTAATGAATGGCTCTTCAACGTGAGCAATTAAGTTCTGTTCTGGAAGTTCCGACGGATTGTTAATCTCTAACTTTTCTCCCTTCGTGGTGTAGCAGAAATAACTCACGTTCGGAACGGTGGTAATAACAGTCATGTTGAACTCGCGTTCCAAGCGTTCCTGAATAATTTCCATGTGCAACATTCCCAAGAATCCGCAACGAAAACTGAACCCAAGTGCTGCAGAGCTCTCCGGCTCGAATACCAAAGACGCATCGTTTAACTGAAGCTTTTCCATGCTTGCACGAAGCTCTTCGTACTCGTCTGTATCGACAGGATAGATACCCGCGAATACCATCGGCTTCACATCTTCAAAACCTTGAAGAGCTTCAGGGCAGGGGTTCGCAAGCGTAGTAATGGTATCGCCCACTTTTACTTCTGTGGCCGTTTTAATTCCAGAAATAATATATCCCACATCGCCGGCCGCAACAAAGTCGCGCGGCTTCAAATCCATTCCTAAAACACCCACTTCGTCTGCAAAATATTCCTTGCCCGTGCTCATGAATTTCACTTTGTCTCCTTTTCGAAGAACACCGTTCTTGATTCGGAAGTAGGCAATAATTCCACGGAATGAATTGAATACTGAATCGAATACCATCGCTTGCAATGGGGCATCTACAGTTCCAACTGGCGCGGGAATGCGCGCACAAATGGCATCTAAAATTTCAAGAACGCCCTCACCCGTCTTTCCGCTTGCGGCTAAAATTTCATCGCGTTCGCAACCGATTAAATCAACAATTTGATCTTTCACCAACTCGGGATCGGCATTTGGAAGATCTATTTTATTTAAAATTGGAATAATGCTTAAATCGTTTTCCAACGCCAAGTATAAATTCGAAATGGTCTGTGCTTGAATTCCCTGAGAAGCATCTACGATAAGAATAGCGCCTTCGCATGAAGCAATGGCGCGAGAAACCTCGTAAGAAAAGTCAACGTGACCGGGAGTGTCGATCAAATTCAACACATATTGTTCGTTGCCTACTTTATGCAACATTTGAATGGCATGCGCCTTAATGGTAATTCCTTTTTCGCGCTCTAGATCCATGTCGTCCAGTGCTTGAGCAACCATTTTGCGATCTTCAATGGTTTTAGTTATTTGCAACATTCTGTCTGCAAGGGTAGATTTCCCGTGATCGATGTGCGCAATGATGCAAAAATTTCGAATATTTTTCATGTTCTTTCTAAGACCTACAAAGTTACACCGAAAGCTAGGTATAAAACAATGAAAAGAAAATACTCCAAAACAAAAATTGTTCTAGCCAACAATCGTTTATTTTTGTTCACCATGAAAATTTTGAAATCAGTTTTTGTTGCAATACTTGGACTTGTTGCAACGTGTAGCTTCGGTCAAGAAGACCATTTGAATTGCGGAGAACGCGAAAGTCGTGTGCGCATGTTCGGCATGAATCCCGAGGCTGAAGGCTTGGCGCGCAGAGCTAGCGAGGCCTTGGAATCTTACACACAGAATTTCATAGACGAGGCGCCCGAGCGCGGATCGCAAGTGATTTACACTATTCCTGTTGTTTTCCATGTGATTCACAACAACGGTCCTGAAAACATTTCAGACGAACAAATATTGAATGGTCTTGCCACTATGAATCGCGACTATGCGATGCTGAACAATGATATTAGCCTTGTGGTATCTGCTTTTTCTGGTATTACTGCCGATGTAGGCATTCAATTCGCGTTAGCAACTAAAGATCCGAATGGAAACTGCACCCGAGGAATTAATCGAATTGTTTCTCCGTTAACTTCTGTGGGTGACCAGAGCATGAAAGATCTTATTCAATGGCCAAGAAATAAGTATTTAAATATTTGGATTTGTCAGGATGCTGCGGGTGCCGCGGGATATAGCAATCTTCCTCCGGATGTAGCAGGAAACTGGGGTGCATCTGCCGATGGAATTGTGGTGCGTTCAGATTATGTTGGATCTATTGGAACAAGTAGTTCTTTGCATAGCCGAACGCTTACGCACGAATCTGGTCACTGGTTGAATTTATACCACACGTGGGGGCCAGGAAATTCTCCGGCTGTGGCTACGAATTGCAATCAAGACGACAACGTAACAGATACGCCAAACACAATAGGTTGGACCACCTGCGCCTTAACCGGAAGTTCATGCGGAAACGTAGTAGACAACGTGCAGAACTACATGGAGTATTCGTATTGCTCGCGCATGTTTACGCAAGGGCAACGTACCCGCATGCGTGCAGCCATTACCAGCAGCGTAGCGGAAAGAAGCAACCTTATTACTGCGGCCAACTTGCTGGCAACAGGAGTAACAAATCCTTCTTTGTGTGTCGCAGATTTCAAATACAACAAAAACATTTTGTGCGCGGGTGACAGCGTTGCATTTACAGACATTTCTTACCACAACATTAGTTCATGGAATTGGAATTTCGGAGATGGAGGAACCTTGGTTGGAACCGATCCGGCTGTTCACCAAAATCCAACACACGTCTACGCTAACCCTGGCGTTTACACAGTTACACTTACTGTTGGAAATGGAACTTCAACGCTTTCAAAAACTTATTCCAACGTTATAACTGTGCTTGGAGGATCTGCTTTAACGACGCCACTTATGGAAGGTTTCGAAGGAACTTGGCCCGCGAACAATTGGTTCGTGAACAACCCAGATGGTGACGAAACTTGGCAAGTGTTAACTCCGCATTACAGTGGGGCTTATGGATTGAAATTAGCGAATTTCACAAGTGAATCTGGGCACGCAGATGAGTTTATTTCAAACACATTCGACATGAGTGCAATGGATACCATTTTCGTAAGTTACAAATGGGCTTACGCAAGCAGAGTAACGGTAACCGATGATAGATTGAGAATTAGCGCATCGGGCGATTGTGGTGCTTCTTGGACACTTGCTCGCATTCGAAAAGGTACCACCAACTTGCCAACTGGAACAGCAACCAACACTGCCTTCACGCCGCAAACAACTGCACAGTGGAGTGGTGAAACACTTACGCTGACTAACCCAAGCTACATGACCGATCATTTCCAACTGAAATATGAATTCATTAGTTATGGAGGAAATAATTTGTACCTCGACGACATTAATATCACTGCGGTAGATACCCTTGGAAACTTCATTGAAATTACCGAATCTCCTTTGGAAATTTCGCTTTATCCGAATCCTACAAGCGAAGAGGCAACCTTGGTTCTTGGAAGTGCTGCACACAAGAAAACGAGTGTGGTCTTATTCAATAGCGCAGGTGAAATTGTTGAACAGATTTACAACGGAAATCTAAGTGTAGGAACGCACAGCTTTGCTATTCCGAAACAAGCTGCTGGTTTTTACATTGTTCAAATTCAAAGTGGAAACGCGGTAACACACCGGAAACTTATTTTCGAATAAGTTTCCTTGAACAAACTTGGCTTGTAGTTGTTAACTTTGTTTAATATGTCGACATTCACTCCAGGCCCGCTACTCGCTCAATTCGATAATCCCATTGCCCTTCGCAACGGATTAAAAGACGACCAACTGAAACAGTTGTGTACAGAATTGCGCCAATACATTGTTGACATTGTATCTGAAAAAGGCGGACACTTCGGGGCAAGTTTAGGCGTGGTTGAAATGACCGTTGCTCTTCACTATGTTTTTGAAACGCCGTATGATCAGCTTATTTGGGACGTTGGCCACCAAGCATACGGTCACAAGATCTTAACGGGAAGACGCGATGTTTTCCAAACGAATAGAATTTACAAAGGCATTTCTGGCTTCCCGAAAAGAAGCGAGAGCGAATACGACACGTTTGGCGTTGGACACAGTTCCACTTCTATTTCTGCAGCAGTTGGAATGGCTGTTGCCAGCAAAGTAAAAGAAGAAAAAGACCGTCAGGTTATCGCGGTTATCGGCGACGGAGCCATGACTGCAGGATTGGCATTCGAAGGTCTGAATCACGGTTCCACCGCGGACTGCAACGTGCTTGTTGTTTTGAACGACAACTGCATGAGCATTGATCCGAATGTGGGTGCTTTGAAAGAATACTTAACAGACATTACCACTTCGCACACGTACAACAAAGTGAAAGACGACGTGTGGCAGTTGTTGGGCAAGGTTTCTAAATTCGGACCGAATGCGCAACACATTGCTCATAAAATTTCTGAAGCTCTGAAGGGAACGTTAATCAAGGAAAGCAATTATTTCGAATCGTTGAAGTGGAGATACTTCGGTCCCATTGACGGACACGATGTGGATTATATGGTGAAGGTGATGCGCGATTTAAAAGACATCCCTGGTCCAAAAATTTTACACTGCGTTACGAAGAAAGGAAAAGGCTACGCCCCAGCAGAGGCAGGCTCTCCAACGAAGTGGCATGCACCTGGATTGTTCAACAAAGAAACTGGTGAAATTGTAAAAGTGGTTCCTAAGAATCCACAACCGCCGTTGTATCAAGATGTTTTCGGACACACCATTATTGAATTGGCAGAGAAGAACGAAAAGATTGTGGGGGTTACTCCGGCAATGCCCAGCGGATGTTCTTTGAAGTTTATGATGGAGGCCATGCCGAAGCGCGCCTTCGATGTGGGAATTGCCGAGCAACATGCGGTAACTTTTTCTGCTGGAATGGCTACGCAAGGATTGGTTCCTTTCTGCAATATTTATTCGAGCTTTATGCAACGCGCGTATGACCAAGTCATTCACGACGTTGCTCTTCAAAAATTAAATGTTGTTTTCTGTTTAGATCGCGGTGGATTGGTTGGTGCCGACGGCCCTACACACCACGGTGCATATGACATGGCCTACATGCGTTGCATTCCTCATTTGGTTGTTTCAAGCCCGATGAATGAAAGTGAATTGCGTGATTTAATGTACACCGCTCAACTTCCCGATCAAGGTGCATTCAGCATTCGTTATCCACGCGGTAACGGAGTAATGACCGACTGGAAGACTCCGATGAAAGAAATTAAAGTCGGAACTGGAAGAAAGATCAAGTCTGGTGACGACGTTGCACTTCTTACGATAGGCCCCATTGGAAACTACGCTGTTAAAGCATGCGAATCATTAGCCGAGCAAGGTATTTCAGCTGCTCACTACGACATGCGTTTCGCGAAACCGATTGATGAATTAATGCTTCATGAAGTGTTCGGAAAATTCAAGCATGTGATTACTGTGGAAGACGGATGTGTTCAGGGTGGAATGGGAAGTGCGGTAATTGAATTCATGGCCGACAATGGATACACGGCGCAAGTGAAGCGCTTGGGTATTCCCGATGAATACATTGAGCACGGAACGCAGGATCAGCTTTACGCAGAGTGCGGTTACGATGTAGCTGGAATGGTTCGAATGGCAGTTGAAATGGTTGGTAAGCAAGCCGCACAATCTTTTGGCGCGTGATTACTTCTTCTAACGAGCAACTTCTTCATTACTCTATTTTCAATCATGACACTTCAAATGAATGGGTAACCTTCATTCACGGAGCGGGTGGAAGCAGTGCGATTTGGTTCAAGCAAATTCGAGCTTTTCAGAAACACTTCAATGTGTTGCTTATTGATTTGCGCGGACACGGACAATCGAAAAATATTCGTCCGCTTAAAAAAGAAAAATACAATTTCGAAGAAATCGGCAATGAAGTCATTGAAGTGTTGGAGCATTTGAAAATTCAATGCACCCACTTCGTTGGCATTTCCATGGGAACCATAGTCATTCGAGACATTAGCGAACGCGCAACATCTTTGGTGAAATCAATGATTTTGGCCGGAGCAACCATGAAGTTGAATGTGCGCGGACAGATACTTATGCGCTTTGGCGACACGTTCAAGTCGGTGATTCCTTACTTGATTTTGTATCGCTTTTTTGCGTTCATAATTATGCCGAAGAAAAGCAATTCTGAAGCGCGTAACATCTTCATTCGTGAGGCAAAAAAACTGGAGCAAAACGAGTTCAAAAAGTGGTTCGGTTTGGTCTCTCAAGTGAATCCTCTACTCTCTTCCTTCCGAAAAAAAGAAACGCCTGCCAAGACGCTCTACGTCATGGGTGCAGAAGATCACATGTTTCTTCCTTCCATAAAAAAACTAGCAATGCGCTTCTCATCCTCTGAACTGCTTATTGTTCCAAACTGCGGGCACGTGGTGAATATTGAGAAGCCGGTGGAGTTTAATGAGGTTTGTATTGAGTTCCTCAACGCTTCGCGATGACCGTTCCGGATGACCACTGCGTGGATGACCCTGCGGGATGACCGTTCCGGATGACCACTGCGTGGATGACCCTGCGGGATGACCGCTTCGCGGAGCGTCATCGATTGAAAATCGTCATCAACAAAGTTGTCATCACAACGTGTTGTGTCATCACTCGAAGAGTGTCATCGGCTGCGCCGTCATCCTTCGAAGAAGGTCATCACAACGTGTTGTGTCATCGCGCAAAGCGCGTTTTGATTATCTTTGAAAAATGCGGTTCGGCCTTATCCTTTTCCTAACATTTCTTGCGACTTCGCTTTCTGCACAGACATTAAAAGTGCGTGTTTTCGATGAGACTTCTCGGGAGCCTTTGCCGGGTGCTATGGTGTTTTCAAAAGGAATTACAATTGGCGTTACCGACTTATCTGGAACTTCCAAATTAAATAAAGCCGACATCCTTGATTCAATTTCAATCAAGCACATTGGTCATGCAGACAGCACATTCGCAATAACGAATGACATGTATGAAAAGGGATTAAACATCTTTGTAAAGGTTCAAAGCTCTTCTACTAGAACCGTTGTTATTGGTTCTTCGAAGTATTTACAGGCACTTGAGCTGCAAACCTTGAGCGTTGATGTAATTAAATCTACGGAACTCATTCAACGAATTACGCCAGATTTAGCCAAGGCTGTGGAACGTTTGCCTGGGCTTACCATTATTGACGGACAAGCGAGTATTCGCGGAGGAAGCGGCTATGCCTTCGGTGCCGGAACACGGGTATTGCTTATTGTAGACAATCAGCCTTTGATTACCGCAGACCGCAACGACATCAAATGGAATTATGTTCCGCTTGAATTGGCTGAACAAATTGAAGTGGTGAAAGGCGCGTCATCTGTGCAATATGGAAGTGCCGCGTTGAACGGCGTTATTCATGTGCGAACTGCTTATCCCGGGAAAACACCCGAGACCTTTGTTTCCACTTTCGGAACAAGCTACGATAAGCCTCGCGACGCCTCTATGGCTTGGTGGACGGGCAATCGAATTCCTTATCAAAGTGGGTTGCAATTCCGTCACAAAGAGCGCTTGAAGAACGGAATTGATTTGGTCATCGGTGGAAATGTATTGCGCAGTGTGGGTTGTTTGAATGGTGAATACGAAGACCGCGAGCGTGTTTCATTTCGTACAAGAAAAATATGGAAGAACGGAAGAAGAAGTGCGGGCATTGATGGGAACATTATGCATCAGAAACAAGGATTCTTTTTTATGTGGAAAGGAACCGGCGCCGATTCATACTTGCCCTTCAGTTCAAGTACGCTTTTAAACTTAAATGATCTGTGGGCGAACATTGATCCCTGGTTCACAGCCTTCGATAAAAAAGCAAACAAGCACACCCTTCGCGGAAGATATTATTACACCCTTCAAGTGGGTGGAAAAGATTGGTATCCGGCAACAAATCTCATTAGCACCGAATACCAATTTCAGCACAGCACCAAATCGAAAGGCACTTTAGTCGCGGGCGTTAGCGCAACACAATTCTTCTTCGACGATGGAAGTTTTGGTGGACGACATGCAGGAAATTTTGCTGGAACCTATGTGCAATTCGATCAGCCTTGGAAGAAATTTCAATTCAGTGTAGGCGCGCGCATGGAACTGTTTCGTCTAGACGCCATGGTTGCGCGCTCGATTCCCGTAGGAAGAGCGGGAATTAACTATGAAGCCGGCAAGAATACTTTTCTTCGCGCCTCCTTCGGACAAGGGTTTCGCTTTCCTTCTCCGGCCGAACGATTCGTAAGCACGAATCTCGACATTATTCATGTCTACCCAAATCCGAATCTGCTTCCAGAACAAGGCTGGGGAGCAGAGATTGGCGTGAAGCAAAAAATAAAAATTGGCGAATGGAATGCTTCTGCCGACGCAGCGCTTTTCCTTACACGGTATAAAAACTTACTGGAATTCTCTTTCGATAAATGGGGGAATTCCACCGACGCTCTTTTTGGATTCGGATTTAAAAGCATAAACATTACACAAGCGCAAATTGGAGGTATTGAACTTTCGTTGAATGGCGACAGTTACATAGGAGATTGGAAAGTGAATCTCGGCGGTGGGTATACGTATATCTGTCCGCTTGACTTAAATAAGGCTCCGGAATTAAGATCTCTTGCACCTTATGCGAAATACGCCGTTCAAACATTTGCGCAAGACGAACGTGGAGCGGGAACGCCAATTTTAAAATACCGCTATCGCCACATGGGCAAGTTCAACATAGACGCTCAATCGCCAGAGGGCTTTACCGTTGGAGCGGGTATTCGTGTGTATAGCTACATGGAAAAAGTAGATTCAATTTTCGAAATATTTGTTCCTGGTTTAGCGCAATTTAGAAAAGAACAAAGTGGTCCCTCAGCGATCATTGACATTCGCGGTGGATACATTAAAAACGGCCATCGCGTTACCCTTCAAATAACCAACATCACGAATTCCTTTGTCACCATACGTCCGGCCAAGCCAGAGGCACCGAGGGGGTTTATGATTCAGTATGCGTTGACGATTGATCGAAAGGTCCGAAGGAAGGTATGATACAAGGTTCTTCGAAAGGTGGGTTACAAGGTTCTTCGAAAGTTGCTTTGCAAGGACGCTTCGCGTAGCGACCTTCCGAAGGACCTTCGCAGACCTTCTGCAAGACCTTCCAAAGGGGCCTTCCAAAGTGGCCTTCCAAAGTGGCCTTCCAAAGGACCTTCTGCAAGATCTGTAAAACATCTTTCGCAGAATCGTTATCTTTGAAGACTATGTTTTTAGAAAACACCGTAAATAGAGGAAGAAGTGCTGGCTGGATTGAAGTCGTTTGCGGGTCTATGTTTTCTGGAAAAACGGAAGAGTTGATTCGCAGAATGAAGCGAGCGGAGTTCGCGAAGATGCACGTTGAAATTTTCAAACCGAAAATGGATGTGCGTTACAGCGAAGAAGAAGTGGTAAGTCACATAGGCACAAGCATACGTTCAACACCGGTTGAACATTCTTCGCAGATTCTATTGCTGGCGTCTACAGCGGAAGTGATTGGAATAGATGAAGCGCAATTCTTCGACGATGGATTACCGGAAGTTTGCAATCAATTGGCCAACATGGGTGTTCGCGTTATTGTAGCGGGATTGGATATGGATTACACGGGCAAGCCTTTCGGGCCTATGCCGCATTTGTTGGCCATAGCTGAATACGTGACGAAGGTTCATGCTATCTGTGTTGAAACAGGACAGCTTGCCCATTATTCGCATCGAATTATTGAAGGCGATAAACAAGTTCAGCTCGGCGAAAAGGAATCGTATGTTCCGCTTTCGAGAGCGGCGTTTGTAAAGAAGCAGAAATAAAAAAGGGTCTCCGAAGAGACCCTTTTTCGTGCATCGTAAAAACGATTATTTCGCTGCGTAGTGCATCTCGTAAGTTGAACCGTTCGAATCGGTTTCTTCCAACCACATTTCTTTATTTGTTAAACGCAAGATTTTAGAAGAAGAAGTATTTCCGCTTCCGTCTTTAATATCCAACGTTACTTTATCGTCTGAGAAATCCCATGTTCCGTTAACAGTACCATTGATGTTTTGTCCAAGAACAGTGTAGTTATACGTGTACGTGTATGTACCGTCTTTAACGAATTTCAAGTCAACTGTTCCACCAGAAGTAACGCTGCTTGTGATGTCTACACCCGCTTGAACAGCAGATTCCAACGTCCACTCACCTACAACGCGAGATTTTTTTGAACGAAGAGAAAATCCAGGGCCATTGTCGTATTTTCCACAAGAAGCCAAAAGAACTACTGCAACAGCAGCGAATAAGATTGATAGTTTTTTCATGATAATTAATTTATAGTTCAAAGATAATAAAAGTTACTTTGGTTAATTGGGCAAATAACCAGACAGCGTGAACACAAAGGCTCCGTTGTATTTGGGAAGTGTGCCAGCTTGATTGAATAACTCAGAAAGCCCTCTACTTAATCTGAATTCTATCGCGTAACTATCCGAACCATAACCAACCCCTAAAAGAATTCCGAATTCTTTTTTCGAATATGGAAAAAATGAATTCGAATCTATCACTGTATCGGTAGCCAAAGTTCCGTTGGTCCAAGTTTCATGTCCTTGCGTGCGCGAACCCATTAATCTTGCATAGTATGCACCGCCCTTGATGAAAATTCTACTGTCCTCACCAACAGGAATATTCAATCCTGCTGTTATGGGAATCTGAAGGTAGTAACGCGTGTTCTTGTAATTCTTCGAAACAGTAACGGTATCATTGTTTGAAAAAACACTGTGCGCGTAGAGCAACGAATCTCCGTAACTCATGAAATTGATTTCAGAGGTTAAGAGGAAAGGCGCATCGAAATGATGCTCACCTATTAGACCTATGGAGAAGGATTGAATATCCTTTGACTTCTCAAATTCATTGAATTCACCTAACATTTTGGAAGATCCGTAACCCACTGCTCCGCCATAATGCGTGAATAATTGCGCAGAGATTTGCGAAATTAAAAGTGCACTAAAAACAAAACTTAAAACAAATTTCATTCACCAATAAATTGATTTGCGGTATTTATTACTTCTTGAATTCCATTTACATCACTTCCTCCAGCCGTTGCGAAGAACGGTTGTCCGCCGCCGCCACCTTTGATGGCCTTTGCCCATTCACGAACGAGTTGACCTGCGTTCCATTTTTTATCGTTCACCAATGAATCGCTTAACGCCAATGAAATGGTTGGCTTACCTGCAGAAACATTCGCCAATAAGATAAATGCATTTGGAATTTCCGATTTCAATTGGAAACAAATATCCTTGATAGCATTCGCGTCTAAATCTACTTGATCAATTAAAACATGGATTCCGTTTTTCTCGGTGAATTTTTCCTTCAACACCGATTTCATTTGCATGGCCTTTTCGTGCTTCAACGCGTCCAATTCTTTTTCAAGATTTGAAAATTTGCTTAACAAATCTTCTACTGCTTTGCTGGCGTTTTTGTTTTTCACCAATGCTCGAACGGCTTCCAATTCGTTGCGCTCTGATTCAAGCAAAGCGTCTACTGCATCTGCAGTAATGGCTTCAATTCTGCGAATACCAGCTGCCACAGCAGCTTCCGAAGTAATCTGGAATGAACGAATATCGCTGGTCTTCTGAACGTGCGTTCCTCCGCACAATTCGACACTGTTTCCGAATTGAATGACACGAACCGTTGATCCGTATTTTTCACCAAACAACATCATGGCGCCTTGTGCTTTCGCTTCGTCCATGGTGGCGTTTCTATTTTCATTCAATGGGAAAGCAGCGCGAATGCGGCTGTTCACCAATTGTTCCACTTGCTTCAATTCTTCGTCGGTCATTTTCGCGAAATGCGAAAAATCGAAACGCAAGTATTCAGAATTCACCAATGATCCTTTCTGCTCGACGTGTGTTCCTAAAACTTCACGTAGCGCTTCGTGCAACAAGTGCGTTACACTGTGATTGCGCTGTGAACTTTCGCGCTTGCTTTTATCTACAACAGCACTGAAAGTAGCATTTACATTTTCAGGAAGTTGCTCTACGAAGTGAACACTTAAATTGTTCTCTTTCTTCGTATCGATAACCGCAATGCTTTCGTTAATGGTTTTCAGAACACCGGTGTCCCCAACTTGTCCACCACCTTCTGCGTAGAAAGGCGTGTTGCTCAACACCAATTGAAAACTCTCTTTTCCTTTAGCCTTAATCTTTCTGTACTTCAGAATTTTCGTTTCGCATTCCAACGAATCGTATCCAACAAACACTGGATCGCCTGCTTGCAATTCAACCCAATCGTCGGTCTCTAATTTCGTAGCGTTGCGACTTCTTTCTTTTTGTTTTTCTAATTCTTCTTCGAACCCTTTCGCATCCACTCCCACACCCTTTTCAGAAGCAATTAAAGATGTTAAATCGAAGGGGAATCCGAACGTGTCGTACAATTCAAAAACAGTTTTTCCATCTAACACTTCAGCTCCTTTGCTGAGGTGTTCGTCTAACAATTGAATGCCTTTGTCGAGTGTGCGCAAGAAGCTTTCTTCTTCTTCACGAATCACACGCTTCACTAAATCTTTGTTTGAAACAATTTCAGGGAAGAACGATCCCATCTCTGCTGCAAGCACATCTACCAATTCAAAAATGAACGGATCTTTTCTGTTCAAGAAACTGTATCCGTAACGAATGGCTCGACGCAAAATTCTTCGAATCACATATCCCGCTCCACCGCTTGCTGGAAGTTGTCCGTCTGCAATGGTGAAGGACACTGCGCGCACGTGATCGGCAATAACGCGAATGGCAATGTCTTGTTTTGAATCGCTACGAGTATAAGCTACTCCTGATGTTTTACAAATGCGATCAATCAGTGGTGAAAAGACATCGGTGTCGTAGTTCGATTGTTTGCCTTGCATGGCCACACACAGACGTTCGAAGCCCATACCTGTGTCTACGTGTTTGTTTGGAAGCGGCTCTAATTCGCCACTGGCCTTGCGATTGAATTGCATGAACACGTTGTTCCAAATTTCAATCACTTGCGGATGGCTATCGTTCACCAATATTTTTCCATCGACTTTCGCGCGTTCTTCATCGGTACGAATGTCAATGTGTATTTCGCTACACGGACCGCACGGACCCGTTTCGCCCATTTCCCAAAAATTGTCTTTTTTATTTCCCTTTAAAATTCGGTCTTCTGCAATGCAACGCTTCCAAATATCGAAAGCTTCTTGATCGAATTCCAATCCTTCTTTTTCATCGCCTTCGAAAACGGTAACGTACAATCTGTCTTTTGGAAGTTTATAAACTTCAGTCAACAATTCCCACGCCCAGGTGATGGCTTCTTCCTTGAAGTAATCTCCGAATGACCAGTTGCCCAACATCTCGAACATGGTGTGGTGGTAGGTGTCTACGCCTACTTCTTCCAAGTCGTTGTGCTTTCCACTTACACGAAGACACTTTTGAGAATTCGCAATACGCTTGTGTTCTATGGTGCCGTGTCCAAGAAACAAATCTTTGAACTGGTTCATACCGGCGTTGGTGAACATAAGCGTTGGATCGCCCTTCACAACAATGGGTGCTGAGGATACAATGTGGTGACCTTTCGATTTAAAAAAGTCTAAAAAAGTTTGGCGAATCTCTTGAGCTGTCATCATGCGCGCAAATTTACATCTCACAAGGGCAGAAGCGATTAAAAAAAGTGACGTAAATTCGCAGGGCGTGAAGAAATTCAAGTACAAATACATTTTCAATCCGAACACCCTCAACTACGAGGCAATTACGTATACCATTCGGGATTACGCGTGGATTGTTACTCGCTATGTTTTGGCCGGAGTGGTTTTGGGTGGAATTGGAATTGTTCTGTACGCTTCGTTTTTCAAGGATCCTGAGACGGAACAACTCGAGAAAAAAATTAATTATCTCGAAACTCAGATTGAAACATTCAATCGCAAGATTGACACGTTGGAACTGTTTGCGACCGACCTTGAACGAAGAGACGAAAACGTGTACCGCGCAATCTTCGGGGCAGAGCCTTATGTGCGCAAATTCTCTGGAGTTTCATCGAAAACACACAACGACTTTGCCACAGACAAAGACGTTGAAGAAACGTTGTTCCGCATTCGCAAACTGCAAGAGATGTTTGTGAGCCAGAGTAAATCTTACGAAGAAATATACTCGTTGGCTCGCGGACAAGACGCCATGCTTCAGAGTATACCGGCAATTCAACCCGTTTCGAACAAAGATCTTGAGCGTATATCCTCTGGATTTGGATATCGCATTCATCCGATATACAAAGTTGCAAAGCTTCACACCGGAATTGACTTCACTGCCGACATTGGAACTGAAATTTATGCCACCGGAGACGGCGTTGTTGAAAAAACGGAGTCAATTTATACGGGGTACGGAAATAACGTTGTAATCCAGCATGGATACGGGTATCAGACGCTTTACGGACACATGAGTAAAATTCTTGTTCGTCAGGGTGAAAAAGTGAAAAGAGGCCAATTGATAGGGCTTGTAGGCAATACGGGGTCTTCTACGGGTCCGCACGTGCATTATGAAGTTATTAGAAACGGTGAAAAAGTAGATCCTGCGTTTTACTTTTACAACGACATTACGCCAGAGCAATACGAAGAGGTATTGCAGCGTGCTGCCAACGCCAACCAAAGTTTCGACTAATTATGTCTAAGACCTTCGAAATAGAAAAAATTTATTTCAGCATCTCTGAAGTGGCTGAAATGTTTGATGTGAACGCTTCTCTTTTACGTTTTTGGGAAAAGGAATTTCCGCAATTGCAACCGCGCAAGAACAGCAAGGGCAATCGCATGTATTCGAAGAAAGACATTGAGTTGTTCAAGAAAATTCACGAGTTGGTGCGTGTGCAGGGATTCACGCTGGAAGGCGCAAAGAACGCGCTTCGTCAGAAAGTGAACGAGACCGATGGCGCTGCTATTCAAGCGCGTTTAATACGCGTTCGTTCCGAGTTAGTTAGCATTTTAAGCAGTTTGTAAAAACAAACGAACGCGTGGCTTGTTTCTAAGTCATGTTATCTGAAACAGACATTGATCGTATTGTGGAAATGGCGTGGGAAGACCGCACGCCATTCGACGCTATTACCGCGCAGTTCGGCATTAGCGAAGCCGAAGTCATTGCACTTATGCGCAAAGAAATGAAAGCCTCCTCTTTCCGCATGTGGCGCGCCCGCGTGCAAGGCAGAGCTACCAAGCACGTGATGCTTCGCACAGAATCGCTGAACGACGACAGCCGCTTCAAATGCACCAGACAGCGAAGCGTTTCCAACAATAAAATTTCCAAAAGGAAATGAGAATTGGACTTGTTTTTCCGCATCAACTTTTCGAAGACCACGAACTGTTTCATGCTTGTGATGAAATTTTGTTGATTGAAGAACCTCTCTTCTTTTCACAATATAAATTCCACAAGAAAAAAATAATCTTGCATCGCGCAAGCATGAAAGCCTTTCTGGAAGAGCAATCCAACGCGACTTCCAACTGGCATTACATTTCACATGAAGATGCCTCTTCCCTTCAAATTGAAAATAAATTGAAGTCTCTGGGAGCCTCGGAATTGAAATGGATAGACACGGTCGACTTCAACCTAGAAAAAAAAATACGTCAATGGGCGAAACGCATTGAAGCGAAAGAGCTTCGCTTTGAATCTCCGAATTTCTACAATTCGGAAGCAGAGCTTCGCGAATATTTCAGCAAGAAAAAATTCTTCTTGAACGACTTCTACATTCACGAAAGAAAGAAGCGTAAGATCCTCCTAGAGCCCTCTGGAGAGCCTGTTGGCGGAAAGTGGACCTTCGATACCGAGAACAGGGCGAAAGCGCCGAAAGGGATGGAATTTCCAAAACCCTTTGTTTCGAAGCCAAATGATTTCGTGATTGAAGCAACGCGCTATGCGGAAGAACACTTTAGTGATCATGTGGGCCGTGCTGAAGACTTCATGTATGCGGTCACTCGCAAGGAAGCAAAAGCCGCCTTGCACTATTTCATTCAACATAAAATAAACGAATACGGAACGTACCAAGATGCTATTGTGCCGAAAGAAGCATGGCTCTTTCATTCCGTGATTTCTCCGTATTTGAACATTGGACTGCTTACTCCGCAAGAGTGTGTTCAAGCGGCATTGGACTCGAATGCTGGGATGAACAATGTGGAAGGATTTGTTCGTCAGGTTTTGGGTTGGCGCGAATTCATTCGTGCGGTGTATGTGTTGAAAGGGGTTGAAGCACGGAATTCGAATTTCTTTCAACACAATCGGAAATTACCAAACGGATTTTGGGACGGAAGCACCGGTATTCGTCCGATTGACGACTGTTTGGAAGGCCTTCTTCAAAACGCCTATTCGCATCACATTGAACGCTTGATGCTCTTGGGAAATTTCATGTTGTTGAGCGAAGTTCATCCGCATGAAGTGTACGAGTGGTTCATGACGTTTTACATAGACGCTTACGATTGGGTCATGGTTCCCAATGTATACGGCATGTCGCAATTTGCAGACGGTGGACTCATGAGCACAAAGCCATACATGAGTGGCTCGAATTATATTTTCAAGATGAGTCATTACAAGAAAGGCGAACCTTGGGAAAAAATATGGGACGCTCTCTTTTGGAATTTCATTGAGCGCAACACGCCGTTTCTTTCGCGAAATTATCGCTTGAGCATGATGGTGTCTTTGCTGAATAAAATGGACGGGCAAAAAAAACAAGGGCACCTGGCCCTTGCTCAATCTTTTTTGAATAAAGAAGCTTAAGATCCGCAGTAAAGACAACCTTCGTCAGCGTCTTCCATTTGACCTGCACCGTTTACTTGGCGCTTCACTTCGTTTTCTACATCTGCTTCAGACCAAGTAGGATTTACGGCCTTAATGCGTGCTTTTAAGAACATGTATTCGTTTGTTTCCATAATGGGTTTGTTTTGGTAGTTGGAAGTTACAAAGGTGAAGATGAAGCCCATATTAAGTCGAATTGACTTACTAACAGGGTTCGGTTCACGGACATCTAACTGCTGATTATCAGTGAAAAAAACCGTGGATAATCTGTATTCCGAAGGCTTAAACTCCGAATATCGTGAGTTTGTATTCTAGGGGAGTCATTCCCACTAATTTCTTGAAAACACGCGAGAAATAGTTGGGATCAGAGAACCCTGAAGCGTAACCAACTTCCTTAATAGCCAAAGAACCCGAAGCGATCATTTGCTTGGCAATGTTCACCTTTTCCATAAGCACCATTTTGTTGGGTGAAATACCGAACTCGTTGGTGAACATTCTGTAGAACGAAGACTTACTCATATAAGCCATGCTGCTGAGCTGTTGAATGTTTATCTCTTCGGTGGCGTTTCTTCGAATGTATTCCACCACCGCAAGGAGTCGCTCATTCATGCGCTGCTCTTTGACTTCACCCGTGAGAGCCAAAACGTTTTGTTGACGAATGATAGCCAACATGAGTTCTTTCAATTTCAGATCTACCATAACGTCTTTCAGCGGATCTGATCCCGTGAAAATTTTCACCAATCGATTTCCCAACGTAACAATAGATTCGTCGTTTTGAATGAACAGATTCTTGACATCGAAATTCCATTGTTCGTTCAATTCCTTTTCTCGTGGAAAATGTTCGTTGAGGTATTGAATCTGTTTGGAGAGGTAGGCATCGTCCATAACCAACGCGGTGCATTGTGTAGGCGCTGCCTCACAAGCATCGGGAAAGTCAATTACCATTTCTTCTTGGGAAGAAAGAATGAAGGTCTGACCAGGGACATAGTCCATGGCTACCTTTTCTTGATGCAGTACTTTCTTACCTCGAAGCATGGAAGTAATGGTGAATCCACCGAATTGAAGCCTTACCTGTTCCGCATGCTGGTGGGTTTCAAAGATGTTGAATTCGCACTGATTGGTCGTAAACGTGGTTCGATGCTCTACCGGTGTGGTCAGCTTGTCGAGGCTCGTTAATTGGACTTCCTTCAGTTTATACATAGGATTGAAAAAATTCAACTTCAGCAAAGTACAAAGAAGAGAGCGTCTGAAGAACATGATTTTTGTTTTGGGAATTTTGTGCTATTCATTAGGAATCTAATCCTGCCTCGTTTAATGAAGTCGTCTGAGATTGCGGCATAACCTAAAAAATAATTCTATGGGAAACTTAGCAAACAGACCAACTTTCAAAGAAAAGTATGGCAATTACATCGGAGGACAATTCGTTGCGCCGGTGAACGGAGAGTATTTCGAAAACATCTCTCCTGTTGATGGAAAGGCGTTCACGCAAGCTGCTCGTTCAGGAAAAGAGGACATTGAATTGGCGGTAACCGCAGCTGAAGAGGCCTTCAAAACTTGGAGTAAAACAAGTGCAACTCACCGCAGCAACACCTTGCTTCGCATTGCGCAAATTATTGAAGACAACCTAGAATACCTGGCAACGGTTGAAACCATTGACAACGGAAAGCCTATTCGCGAAACACGTGCGGCTGACTTACCGTTGGTGGTAGACCACTTCCGTTATTTCGCAGGCGTTATTCGCTCGGAAGAAGGAACCATTTCTGAACACGACGAGCACACCGTAAGCATTAACTTACACGAGCCACTTGGCGTTGTTGGACAAATTATTCCATGGAATTTCCCATTATTAATGGCTGCATGGAAGATTGCTCCGGCTTTGGCTGCTGGTTGCACGGTGGTTGTTAAGCCCGCTGAGCAAACACCAACTTCTATCATATGCCTGATGGAGTTAATCGGTGGTGAACTTCCTGCTGGTGTATTGAATATTGTTACTGGATTTGGTCCAGAAGCAGGAAAGCCATTGGCAACACACACACGCATTAGCAAAGTGGCGTTCACTGGAGAGACTACAACTGGACGATTGATTATGCAATACGCTTCAGAAAATCTTATTCCTGTTACGATGGAATTGGGTGGAAAGTCGCCAAACATTTTCTTCGAATCGGTAGCTGCTGAAGACGATGCGTTCTTTGACAAGGCTGTTGAAGGCGCTGTACTTTTCGCTTTGAACCAAGGTGAAGTTTGTACGTGTCCATCTAGAATTTTAGTTCATGAAAACATCTACGACAAATTCATGGAGCGCGTAATTGCTCGCACCAAAGCCATTATCGCGGGTAACCCATTAGACGGAAGCGTTATGATTGGTGCACAAGCATCGAACGATCAGTACGAGAAAATTCTTTCTTACATCAACATTGGTAAAGAGGAAGGCGCTGAAGTTCTTTGTGGTGGAAATGCACAATCGTTCGACGGTGACATTAAAAACGGATTCTACATTGAGCCTACTATTTTGAAAGGTCACAACAAGATGCGTGTGTTCCAAGAAGAAATCTTT
>CALCNZ010000240.1 GCA_937897625.1 uncultured Flavobacteriales bacterium | reverse complement strand
CTGCGCGAGTGGCATGCAAAGCATCGTCTACGCGATCTTTCTTCTCTTTCATCTCAACTTCCGTAGCAGCACCTACATAAAGAACAGCTACACCACCAGCCAATTTCGCAAGACGTTCTTGCAATTTTTCGCGGTCGTAATCAGAAGTTGTTTTTTCGATTTGAGATTTGATTTCGCTTACACGCGCTTGAATGTTTTCTTTCACTCCAGCGCCGTTCACGATAGTAGTGTTGTCTTTGTCAATTGAAATCTTCTCTGCACGACCTAAATCTTCTAGAGTAGCGTTGTCTAATTTCAATCCAGTTTCTTCACTGATAACTGTTCCGCCAGTAAGAACTGCAATGTCTTGCAACATAGCCTTTCTGCGATCACCGAATCCTGGAGCTTTAACTGCAGCCACACGTAAGGCACCGCGAATCTTGTTTACAACGAGCGTTGCAAGAGCTTCTCCGTCTACATCTTCAGCAATAATCAAAAGCGGCTTGCCCGATTGAGCAGTCTTTTCAAGTACAGGAAGTAATTCCTTCATGCTTGAAATTTTCTTGTCGTAGATAAGAATGAAAGCGTTCTCTAATTCAGCTTCCATATTCTCTGTGTTCGTTACGAAATAGGGAGAAAGGTATCCGCGATCGAATTGCATTCCTTCAACAGTCTTAACGTCTGTCTCAGTTCCTTTTGCTTCTTCAACAGTGATAACACCTTCAGTACCTACTTTCTTCATTGCATCGGCAATCAAAGAACCTACGGCCTCATCGTTGTTTGCAGAGATAGTCGCAACTTGTTTAATCTTTTCGTAGTCAGAACCTACTTCTCTTGAAATATTACGCAATTCAGCAACAACAGCCTTAACAGCCTTGTCCATTCCGCGTTTCAAATCCATTGGGTTAGCTCCAGAAGCTACGTTCTTTAAACCTGCGCCAACCATCGCTTGCGCTAAGACAGTTGCAGTAGTTGTTCCGTCTCCTGCTTGATCAGCAGTCTTACTCGCAACTTCTTTCAACATTTGTGCTCCCATGTTTTCAATAGGGTCAGCCAATTCAATTTCTTTCGCAACGGTAACACCATCTTTCGTGATGTGCGGTGCACCGAATTTTTTATCGATTACTACGTTACGTCCTTTAGGACCTAAAGTAACTTTTACTGCATTTGCCAATGCATCTACACCAGCTTTTAATTTCTCTCTCGCTACGGTGTCGAATGTGATTTCTTTTGCCATGATTTTCTAAAATTTAGTAATTAAACAATTGCAAAAATGTCGGATTCGCGCATGATCAAAAGATCTTTTCCATCTACGCTAATCTCGGTTCCAGCATACTTGCCGTATAAAATAGTGTCACCCGGCTTAACCGTCGTTGGCTCATCTTTTTTTCCAGGTCCAACAGCGATTACAGTTCCTCTTTGTGGTTTTTCTTTCGCTGTTTCAGGAATAATAATTCCTGAAAGGGTAGTGGTTTCAGCAGCCGCTGGCTCTACTAAAACGCGATCTCCTAATGGTCTAACGTTATTTGACATGTTTGTTTGTATTTAATGTTTGTGCCCGTCGCAGTCACTATTTGTGCCAAGCAGGGTATTGTTTGTTTTGTGTGAATTTTCGTCAGTAAAGGACAAAAAAAATGTCAGTAGTTTGAAGTACTGACATTTTAAAAATGCTATTGTGACAATTATTGTCCTTGTTGTTGGCCACCATCTTGTTGTTGACCACCATCTGTTTGTTCTGTTTGTTGTTCTTCTTCAGTCGCAGGACGTGCAGAAGTTGAAAGACTTGTAGAAGCTAAGCACAAAACAAAAAGTGCTACACCTAAGTACCATGTTGCTTTTTCTAAGAAGTCTGCAGTGCGCTTAACGCCACCAATTTGCGCGCTTCCAGCGAAGCCCGATGATAGTCCGCCACCCTTTGGGTTCTGAATCAATACTACTAATCCAAGCAAAAGAGCTGCAATGACAATTAAAACGGTTACAATAAATTCCATAATCTATTAAAATTTTGAGGTCCACAAAGATACACGAATTCAAGGAAGAACAAAGGAAGATCCTTTATTTTCTTTGGTTTATAGCTTTTAGTTGATTTTCGAAGTGAATTTTTTTCTCAGGATGAAGTTCAATCAATCGCTTGTAGGCCTTGCGCGCACGATCAACTTTTCCTTGCGCTGCATACAATTTAGCCATGGTTTCTGTCACCCAATCGAAGTTTTCTTCTAAGCTGTCTTTTGCAAAACTAACTCCGGTGTATTGCTCCACTTTCCCAGGTGTAATGCGGGGTTCTGTTGCAATGAATTTTTCTATCAAGTCAATCGAAGGCTGAACTGCCTCATTTGATTGTCTTACTTTTTCTTCCTCTTTCTTAACTTCTCTTACCATTTCTGGCACCTCTACTTCTCCCTCCGAATCACTCACACTCCTCAACCAAGTGAATAAGGCATCCTCTTGCTCTGCATCTTGTAACACAACTTCCGCAGGACCTTGCGAAGCACCTTTCGCAGCATCTTGCTCTTCCTCCGCTTCACTCACCTCTAAAAAGATCGAACTCGAAACCGCAGTGGCCAAAATCGATTTGTCCAGAAAATCCAATTCTCTTATTTCTTCTTCCTCTTTCTTAACCTCTCTTACCTCAATTGTTACCTCTTCTTCCTCTTTCTTATCCTCTCTTACTTCAATGCTCACCTTTTCATCCAACATTGATTCAGCTAATTGTGAAAGCGAAGTCGAATTCGACACCTCTTTTAAAACAGGCTCTTCAATAATCGTTGCTTCAGTTTCGATTGGCAAGTTCTCAGCTACTTCAATGGGTTCTTGTTTGCGAAGAATGGGCTCCTTTAAAAAGCCATAAAGCCAAGTTCTATTCGAGTGAAGGGTAGAAGCCAGCGCAATTTGTCCCGAGGTCTTGTGACTGTTATTTTCTTGATATGCTTTTGCCAAGTAGGAGTGAGCCAAACTGAACCAAGGGTAATTCTTTGTAATGTTTTCTAAATCTTCAATAGGCATAGAAGCCAGCAAATGTGGCGACTTTAGAAGCTCATTGAAATTTGTGTTTTCCATTACCAATTACCTACACTTGCGTTATATATTTCTTGGGCAAGCTGATCGTTAATCTGCTTCCACAAATCTTCTTGAACGGCAAATAAACTTTCCGTAGCAGCGAAGTCTGCGAATTTCGTGAATGATTTCTCAAAATTCAAATCGGGTTCTAAGGTGTTCGTGTATTTTATTTTTACCGTTATCGAAAGTCGGGTTAACGACGCCGTTTCATTACTCTGAATGGCCATCGGGGCTACAACATAATTCGTTACGCTGCCCTCAAATTGCAAATCGCCATTCGTTTCACTCAGAGAAAGCGGGCTTTGCGAGAGCATAACGTCTTTGAAACTCTCGGTTAATCGCTGAGAATACGTTGGAGACGCGAGAGCGGTTTGTGGCTTCAAATACGATACTGAAAAAGTCTTTGCTCCGCTGAATTGCCCGCCACTAAAGGAGTATCTTATTTCACACGAAGCGAAAATAAGCACCAAAAGTACCAATCCAAAGAGTTTCATTTTCATTTTCCTAAATCGTATTCTTTTATTTTTCTATACAAGGTGCGTTCTGAAATACCAAGTTCTTGAGCCGCGTATTTCCTTCTGTTTCTGTGTTTCTGAAGCGCTTTTTTTATCAAATCTTTTTCAGTCTGACTCAAGGAAAGCGATTCTTCAACTTCTTCCTCGTCCGTGCTCGTTCCACTTCCCAAATGTATGATATTACTGGCAGGTGTCATTCGAACGGGTAAGTCTGAATTTTCATGGTGGTCGGCTTGAAAGACTTTCTGAAAGAGCGCGGCATTTTCGTCAGAGTTTACAAATCCTCCACCGTTTTGAATCACTTCGAGCACGAGTTTTTTCAGGTCAGTAAGGTCGTTGCGCATATCGAACAAAACCTTATAAAGTATCTCACGTTCACTGAAGTCGCTACTGCTGCTTCCGCCCAAAATCATGGGTTTGTTGGTAGCAAGATCTTGTGGTAAATACCGAATCAATAATTCAGGAGTCACGATACGCTCAGTCTCCAAAATGCTTATCTGCTCAGTAATGTTTTTTAATTGTCGAATATTTCCTGGCCAGCGATATTCTCGTAACGAATTCGCCGCCGATTCGGTGAGTTGAAGAACGGGAATACGATAGCGTTCAGCGAAATCAGTAGCGAATTTCTTGAACAATAACTCAATGTCTGCACCACGCTCACGCAATGAAGGCATGAAGATAGGTACCTGATTTAATCTGTAATAAAGATCATCACGAAACTTTCCGTTTTGAATGGCTTGTGCGAAATTCACGTTAGTGGCCGCAACCACCCGCACATTGGTCTTTTGAACTTTCGAAGAGCCTACTCGAATGAATTCGCCCGTTTCTAATACGCGAAGCAAGCGAACCTGCGTACCTAACGGAAGCTCGGCTACTTCATCCAAGAAAATTGTCCCTTCATTGGCCTCTTCGAAATACCCCTTTCTGCTTTCATGGGCTCCTGTGAACGATCCTTTTTCGTGGCCGAATAATTCGCTGTCAATAGTCCCTTCAGGAATTGCACCGCAGTTCACTGCGATATACGGACCGTGTTTGCGCGAACTTAAGTGATGAATAATTTTGGGTATGCTTTCCTTTCCAACGCCACTCTCTCCGGTAATTAAAACCGACATGTTTGTAGCGGCAACTTGCATAGCAATATCCAGAGCTCGATTGAGCGCTGGGGCATTGCCAATAATTCCATAGCGTGTTTTTACTGATTGAATTTCCATAGTTGCCGTTTAGTCAAGAACTAAACAAAGGTAGCGAAAGGTGACATTCTGTCACGTCAAAAAAATCAATCGATGTAAGAGTCAATTTCACCAATTAACGTCACGGCGGTGGAAGAAAGAGCATTTACCCATACATATTGACCGATTTTCGCTTCGTTTTTCGGGAAAACCAACACTACGTTCTGACCGTTGCGCCCGTAATAATGCTCTTGTGATTTTTTTGAAACACCCTCAACTAAGACTTTATGTCGCTTGCCTACATGTGCAGCCGTTCTTTGAGCCACGCACGACATATGCAAATCTATAATTTCATTGAGGCGCTTACTTTTTACTTCTTCCGAAATATTGTCT
>CALCNZ010000239.1 GCA_937897625.1 uncultured Flavobacteriales bacterium | reverse complement strand
TCTCGAATAATTTCAAAGGGACAGACCAACGACTATTGTCTAAAGACGAAGCACTGCAAGCTATTCAGAACATTTCTTTCAGTCCAGAAACAAAACAACTAAGCGCAGTTTTCGATCGCCAACGCGATCTCCTTGGAAAGTCCGCAGCAGACATACACCTTTACTACTGGATATCAGACTTCCAACAAAACACTTGCGACATTCAAGAAATAACAAATGCGCAAAACGAAGTAGTCACCGCAATACCAACTGCTCGAGAAATGCAGAAAAACCTCAGCATCGACTCTATCTACTTCTCCACTCCGCAGCGTATTCTAAATAATTCCGACACCTTACTCGTCGTAATTCAAAATCACAGCTCCGAAGAAGTTAGCAATATTCCATTGAGTGTTGAACTCGATGGTATTCAAAAAGCGGTGAGCAGCGTTACGCTTCCAGCTCATGGTATTGCTACTGTTCCGGTAGCATTCAGTACCACACAAACGGGATTCCACTATGGAAGCGTTCGTATAAACGATTTCCCTTTGGTGTTCGACGATGTGCATTATTTCGCTTATACCATTTCCGAGAAAATGAATATCCTGAATATTATTGGAAGCGAACAGCAAAGCATTGCCCAACTCTTTTCCGAAGACCCACAATACTATTTCAATACTGTAAATGCTTCGTCAGTTAGCACTGAGGCAATTCAGTCTTCAAACTTCATTGTTATACAAGGTGTGCAGTCTCTTTCACCACAACTCATTGGAGATCTTTCGAGCTACATTGAACAAGGCGGAACCGCATTCCTCGTGCCTCATTCGGTTTCAGATTTGTTGAGTTACAACAATCTATTGGGAAGATGCAACAGTGTTCAACTCGGCTCTAAATCGAACACTGCTCTTTCGGCCATTGCGGTTGACTTAAACAATTCGTTTTACAATCCAGCTTTTGAGCGTCTGCAGAACAACGCCTCGCTTCCCTCCGCTAATCTTCACTTCCCTTTGAACAATGGAAATCTTCAATCGATTCCTCTCATTTCCTTTCAAGACAACACCCCACTTCTTGCTCAAACCAATTTCGGAAAAGGAAGACTCTTTGTTTGTGCCGTTTCCACATTGAAAACAGAAAGTACTTTTCTCTCACACGCCTTGTTCCCTGTGAGCTTGCTTCGTGCAGCAGAGACCAGCGCTGCAGCCCAACAGCTCTATTATCAATTAGGAAAAGAATCATTCATTACCTTAAGTCATACCCCAACTACCGCAGAAGGACTTTTCGAAATAAGCAGTACGAACAACTCGAAATCTTTCATAGCACAATCGAGAAGTGTGGGCGGACAAACGGAAGTATTTCTTCCAGCAGAAATAAGCGAATCTGGATTTTATGTTGTGAAAGAAAATGGAGCGAACATTATGCCTATCGCCATGAATTTCAATAACAGCGAGAGTAATATAGAAATTGTTCGTCCAGATGAACTAATTAAACTATCTCAGCAGATTGGATTAGCTGAATTCTCCGTTAAAGAGGCGAATGCTGAAATGCTTCAATCGCTCGCAACAGAGCTTGGTGGTGGAATTTCCTTGTGGAAATACCTTGTCTACGCAGCGCTTTTATTCCTTGCACTCGAAATAATTTTCATTAAAATTTGGAAGTCGAAATTATGAAAACACTTATTCAAAACGCCAAACTATTCGCTCCGCTTTCGACACATCATTTAAAAATAATGGATGTTGAAATAACCAATGGAATTATTTCAGCGATAGGAAAAAAACTTCCTGTGGGAAAATCAAAAGTGATCGCTGGAAAGGACCAAATTTTATCTGTTGCCTTCACAGATCTTCGCGCAAATTTTGGCGAACCTGGTTTTGAGCAGAACGAAACACTTCAATCAGGTATTTCAGCAGCCAAGAAAGGCGGATTCGCTCGTGTGTGTCTCATGCCTTCGCTCATGCCTGTAACAGACAATCAAGGCGCCGTTCAGTTTCTTACTAAAAACAATTCAACTTCATTTCAAATATTGCCTTTGGGTTCCATTTCGAAAGAAATGAAAGGAAAACAACTGACTGAATTTTCGGAACTTCAACATGCTGGAGCAATTGGTTTTACCGAAGATGAACACACTGTCTCAACAGAACTCATGATGCGTGCTCTCGAGTATTCGAAGCAAACCAACACACGTATTTTCGTTGCACCGAACGATTATTCGGTTCATCCAAAAGCACAAATGCATGAAGGCAAAACAAGTGTGAAGATGGGATTGAAAGGTGCAAGTGAATTGAGCGAGACGCTCAGAATTCAGCGTGATCTTGCTTTACTGAAATACACCGGAGGAAGTTTACACTTCTATAGTATTTCAACAGCGAAAGGAATTGAAATGATTCGCAAAGCGAAAAAAGAAGGACTTCAAGTAACTTGCTCCATGGCTGCGCATCAATTGTCGTTCACACACGATGACCTCATTGATTATGACAGCAACAAAAAAGTGTGGCCTCCTTTCAGAAGTGCTACAGATGGGAAAGCGCTTTTGCTTGGTCTGAACGACGGAACCATAGATGCAATTGAAAGTCAGCATATGCCAATGACTATCGAAAACAAAGAACTTGAATTCGAATACGCAAGTTTTGGAATAAGTGGAATTGAAATCGCCTTTCAAACCATTTATCACGCTGTTGGCGACGAAGTTCAATTGGAAACCTTACTCGAAAAGTTTACAATAGGTGCTGAGTTTTCAGCCAACATTGCGCCTATTCAAATGGAAGTAGGTGAGCCTGCGCGTCTCGTGCTGTTTTCACCAAAAAGAAAAACCAAAGTTGAAACAGGATCTTGGATATCGCGCGGAAAAAATTCACCTTTCTTCAATACGGAAGTAAGCGGTGAACTCACCTCGCTTATTCATTAAGCTTGGCCTTGAGGGCCGCCGAATGTCATTGGAAATTGAACGTCTGAAACGCCTTCCTTAATTACTCCGTTCTGCGCTTCAAATTTTGAAATGTTTTCCTGAAGAGCTTTCATCAATCGCTTCGCATGCTGAGGCGTCATAATAATTCTCGACTGCACTTTTGCCTTCGGTACATTCGGCATAACACGAATAAAATCGAGCACAAATTCCGACGTGCTGTGTGTTATTACCGCTAAGTTTGAATAAGTTCCTTCAGCAATATTCTCAGTTAATTCTATGCTAATTGGTTGAGGCGTTTCGTTGTTGTTTTCCATTTCAAATTATATTTTTCAATTCACTTAATGTATCAATTGTAAAGGTAGGAACATAGTTGTGACGAACAGATTTCCCACCGTGTAATTCCGCTAATCGATTTTCAGTAGCTGTAAAAAACACTTGATCAATGCCAGCGTTGCGAGCACCGAGAATATCGGCGTCCCAGTCGTCTCCAATCATCAAGGCTTCCTCTGCAGCACAATTCGCGCGACTCAGCGCCAACTCAAATATGGC
The DNA here is from genome assembly GCA_937897625.1 of uncultured Flavobacteriales bacterium. Classification (GTDB taxonomy): domain Bacteria; phylum Bacteroidota; class Bacteroidia; order Flavobacteriales_D; family Sanyastnellaceae; genus CAIZGX01. Next base: position 4,434 of record CALCNZ010000239.1, on the reverse strand, counting down.
AGCATGTGGTTTTCGCACTCCTGCTTCTTCACTGTATACAACGGTAGAAAAATAGTGTTCTATATCCGATGCCGCCATCTTAAAGCCCTGCACTTCAATGAATCCATTGGTTAAAATAACGTGTGTGTAATTATTCTTCGTTCGTTCCAAAATCTCACGCGCCCCTTCCATTAAGTGCGGAAGTCTGGGGCATATTGCTAAGAATTCCGTTGCAAACAACTCCACAAAGTCTAGGTCGTAGGTTGCATTCACTTCCTCAAATAAATCTATGAAGCGCTTGTTGCGCAATTCTTCTTTAGCAATTTTCCCTTCTCTGTACAAAGCCCAAACTCGTTCGTTGTGCTTCGGATAACAATTCAGAAAATCTTGAAGCGATGTGTTTTGAAAATTACTCGATTTGAAACGCTCGTGCAGTTGTGTAAGCGCTATGGTTGTATTTCCATTTAAATCCCAAAGGGTGCCGTCTAAATCCCAAAGGATTGCCTTATACTTTTTCATTTAAAACCATTTGATATAATAGGCCGCCGATGAAAGAATGAACGACCAAATCATGAACCCACAGATTAACCACAACGGTGTAAACTTGTTGTGCTTAAAAAATTTCGCTGCGAGAAGTGAAGTAATGGGCACTGAAATAATAGCCGAAATAACAATGAAACCAAAAAGTCCAAACTTGTTTTTAATGAAAACTATTCGCCTTCTCCCTTTCGTGAAAACTGGCTTTTTCTTCTTCGATTTCAAATGACTGGTCCATTTAAATAAATATGTTCCGCCGTAATAAAACATAAGCACGCCAACAGCGGCGCCTGTTCCTGTGGTTAAAACAACTTCTCCAAATTGAATGGTTTCTTTACCGGTAGCATAGATGGTAAATGGCGTAATGACAAATTTCACTACAGCCAAAAAACCATACATTATGAATTGGTAAAACTCCATTTAATGATTCATTAGTTTTTCTGCTGCATCCAATAACCTATTGCTATACCCCATTTCATTGTCGTACCATCCCACTACTTTTATCATGTAACCAATGACAGAAGTTAGCTCAGCATCAATAATACAGCTGTGCTTATTTCCTACAATGTCTTTTGAAACCAAAGGCTCATGTGAAACTTCAAGAATATGCTGATGGGTATTCGACCAACTTTCGAAAAGCTGATTGACTGCTATGGCCGTTGTTTCACTTCGAACCATAAATGTTAAATCTGAAAGCGAACCGTTCGGGACCGGAACACGAATTCCACATCCGCCTAATCGTTCGCTTAAGTGTGGGAAAACTTTCGTTAAAGCGCGTGCAGCGCCTGTTGTGGTAGGTACTATGGATTGCGCAGCGGCTCTTGCTCTGCGTAAATCTTTGTGCGGAGCATCGTGTAATTTTTGATCTCCAGTATACGAATGCACGGTTGAAATATAACAGCTCTCTACCCCAAAAGCTTCATCTATCAATTGAATCATGGGTGCTGCGTTATTTGTGGTGCAAGATGCACACGAAATAATTCTTTCATCCAAATCAATGTTGTGATCATTCACTCCAACAATCCACATGGGCATTTGATCTTCCGATGGAGCAGACAACAAAACGCGTTTAGCCCCAGCTTGAATATGCCTTTCGCATTGCGTCACGGTTTTCATTGTCCCTGAACACTCAAAAACAAGATCTATGTTTAACTCACCCCAAGGCAATTCTGAAGCGTGCTGAATGAATTTGATTTTCTTTCCACCAATAGCCGCCGTGTTTTCATCGAGTATTTCAATGGGCATTTCGAAAATACCTTGCGTCGAATCGTATTTCAACAAATGCAAAAGCGTCGTCATATCTGCAAGGTCATGCACTGCAACAATTTCTAGCTCATTTCTGCGTAAGGCCTCCTTGAGAACCGTTCTTCCAATTCGACCAAACCCATTTATCGCTACTCTGTATGTACTCATTTCCTTAACGCTGTTGCTTCTAACGAAAGTAAGTCATTATAGAGAATTTCCGCATAAAAAAAAAGGCCCAATTGGGCCTCTTTCCTGATATTCCGTTTGCTTATTGCTTGATAAACTTAGCTGTTCCACTCGCATTTCCAGCGAATGTTTTCACAACATACGTTCCGTTTGAAAGTGATTCAACTTCTAAATCTATTTTATAAGATCCTGGTGTCAATTGAACAACGTTCACACTTTTAACAAGTTGTCCGTTCACATTGTAAACTTGAATGTAAGCTTGACCAACTGTTGAAGTAACGTTCAAGTTAACGAACGCTGTGCTTGTTGTTGGATTTGGATAAACCGACAAGCTAACATCGTTACCGTCTTGACCAGCAGCATTGTTTTCAGCAACATCTACAGAGAAGAAATCATCACTGCGGAAGATTCCACGACCATGCGTTCCTGCATATATAACCCCGTAGTTTTGTGGATTCATGTATGGACGTTGACCCACTTGTTGTTGACGAAGGTCAAAGACAGGAACATAAGCCAATGAACCTACACTTGCACCAGCAGCTGGTTCAGAAGGAATGCTTGTCGCAACACCTGAACTGTGCGTCCAAGTTGCTCCGCCGTCGTTGGTAGCCCAAACACCATATTCAGTTCCAATAACGATGGTGTTTCCTGAAGGGTCATTTACATCGATAACAGAAGAGAAAATTGGCATCTTGTTCAACGGAGAAGTATTGTACCAAATGTTGGAGAATGTTGGAGTAGCTGCATTTGCATTGAAGCACTCTCTTACCTTTCCACTTGAAACACTTCCATAACCACCCACCGTAATAATTAAGTGGTCTGCATTGTTCGGATCGCAGGCAATGCTTGTAATGGTTCCGCCAGCATTCGTAATAATTGTTGAGGTTGTTAAATTTGGAATATCGTCTACGCTCCAAACTTGATTAAATCCGGTAACTCGATAAAGCGTTCCACTCCAACTACTGTAGAACAGCGTATTTCCATCTTTCGAGAATTCATAAGCTTTAACACCTGAACCTGGCGCATTACCAATTTTCCACCAATCCGGAGAGGTGTTAAAGTTTAGGGCTTGACGAGTCATCCACATTCCTTCTGTACCGAAGAAACCGGTCACAAAAATAGAAGTGAACTTGTCTTGCACCTGCCAACGTTCACGCACATTTTGCAACTGATCTGGCGCGTAATAGTACCATGTGGTTGTTGTACATTGAATACTCAAATCCGGAACTGTCATATAAGTTGTGTCTACACCAACTACAACCAAAGAGCTATCGTTAACGATAATTGGAGCACCTGTAATTGGGTTAATGATTGTGTCTGACCAATAGATCGTAACAGTTTGCTGCGTAATCTGATCAATTTCTTGATGGTACCCAACAATAGTTGTATCACAAATCGTTGAATCAATAGTAGAAGTCAAGGCTTGTGGAGCCAACCAAGAATAGTTCGGATCTACTGTTAGTGGTGTAGTTGAATAAACAGCTGGACGATTCAATACACTCCAGAAATGCAATGTATCTCCTACAGGGAATCTGTATGGGAAAGGCAAAGTCATGTTTTGAGTATACAAAGTGGTGTCTAACCAAGTTGTATCTGTTCCGCTAACTGAAGAGTACAAGTCTACATTACGGTTATTCACTAACCATACGTATTGTTGAGAGTTCACATCATTGGTATTTTCGAACAAGCGAAGTGTTGTGTAGAATGAACCTGCTTCACCATCTGTACCAATGGCTGCAATAACTTCATCGTCATAAAAAGATCCACCCGAACCTTGCGCGTTGAAGCGACTGATTGCACCGAAGTACACCGAAGAAAACGCTACGTTCACACCTGGAACAGTCACGTTTGAAATCTCACAATCGAATCCATCACCACCGCCAACAGATACACCTTGCTGCCAAGTAATTGTGTTGAAGTTCGCGTTGTCCATTCCCGGAATTAAGATGGTACCGTTATCTTGGGCACCACCCATTGCAGGGTAACCACCACCGTGAGCAATTCCGTAGAATTGAGTTACGTTGTATCCACGGTTAATAGCTGTGAATGAATTTCCTCCGTCTACCGATTTAAACAATCCACCGTCACAACCGATATACCAGTCTCCGTTTGAAGCAACCTCAAATGTTTGAATATCACTGTGAACGTAGTACTGAGAACTTCCAAAATCAAAGTTTGCAGCTATTTGCTCAGGTTGAGTGTTAGCTCCGGCTTTCCAAAGCGATACACCACCTACCCAGCAAATCCCTGGGTTTCCTGGTTTAATTGCAAGTGCTAAATCATAATAAGCCTGTCCGTTGTCTCCAAAAAGAGGATAAACGTTATCAATTCCTGTAGGCCATTTCACAGACCAAGTTTCTCCTTTGTCTGAAGTGTAATACATTCCGCCCATAATGCCGCCTTGCGCATAAAGAACATAAGCAACATTAGAATCATCTCTAGAAATTGCAATACGCGTGCGTTGCTTATTACTCATTCCAGCAGAAG
>CALCNZ010000238.1 GCA_937897625.1 uncultured Flavobacteriales bacterium | reverse complement strand
ATGGTAGGTGTTGGAAGAAGTAACGTGAATAAAGCGTTTGACTCTTTTTTGAAATATAAAATTTTAAGACAAGGAACGGGCAAAAGAAACATGCCAATTTCGGTATCTTACTTTGCTTCTGCTGTTTGCAACACCATTCATTGGTCAGATCCAACAAGAGATAATTACTTTTCTTCTCGCATGCAATACACTCACCAATTGTTAATTGCGAGAAAATTCAACAACGATCTTTCCTTGCAAATAACTCCTACCTTGGTTCACAAGAATTTAGTTCCTACTGTAAAGGATAAGAACGATATCCTGGCAATGGGATTTGGCGGACGCTACAAATTAACCCAGCGCTTCTCAATTAACGGGGAATATATTTATGTTCTTCCAAACCAAATTTACTCGCCCTATACAAATTCACTTTCTTTGGGTGTTGATTTAGAAACAGGAGGTCACGTCTTCCAATTGCAACTCACGAACTCTACCTCAATGCTAGAGCCGGGGTTTGTTACAGAAACAGTAGGTCAATGGAAGAAAGGGGGAATACATTTTGGATTCAATGTATCTCGTGTGTTCACTGTTGTTGATAAGCGCGCGAAGCCAGAGGACTGATCGATTAAACCAGCGCTTTAGCTATTTCATCTTGCGTAACGGGCTTTACCAAAAAAGCCTTCATTAACGTTTGTTCAGCCTCTTCAATGGTTTTATTATCTGAATTTCCGGAAATGTAAACAGCAGGAATAGAGAGAGATTGCTGAATGGTTTTCATTGCGCTAATGCCGTTGGATCCGTTTTCTAAACGAATGTCCATAACAATGAGATCAGGATTCAATGCCAAAGCTAATTCAACTGCTTGAGCCTCTTCCTCTGCAACACCTACAACCTCGTGACCAGCGCGTTCAATGAACATCTGATGCACGAAACGAATAAGCTGATCATCGTCTACAAGTAAAATGCGCATTACTTCTTAAATTTAAGTAGGTATTTTAATCCATTATCGGAGATAATTTCCAATTCACCCTTTAGTTGTGAAGCAAATGTACGCATGAGTTTGAAACCAAGCGATGCATTCTTTCCTTCTTCAAAATCTGCACTTAGTCCTGGACCATTATCCGAGATTTCCATTTCAACGATATCGTTGATTTCTTCCAAGCGGATTCTTATTTCGGGGCGCTCGACAACGGGGAAGGCATATTTGTATGAATTCGTCAGAATTTCGTTGGCGAACAAACCGCAGGTCACGGCTTTGCTAATTGGCAATTCAACGGGTTCTCCTTCAAATTTCAATGCAACAATTTTGTTTACTGAAAGGAGGTGCTGCAAATGTTCAGCTAAGTTTTTCAGGTAAGCAAATAACTCTATGGCCTCGAATGAATGGGATTTATAGAGCATCTCGTGAACCAAGGCCATCGCTTTAATGCGCGATTGCGATTCACGATAAGCAAAAGCAATATCTTCATTTTTTTCTTGAATGGCCTGAAGTTCCAAAAGGGAATAAACAACGGTGAGGTTATTTTTCACACGGTGATGAATTTCACCCAACAAGGCCTCTTTTTCCAACAAAGATTTTTGAAGCTGCTCTTGGGCTTCAATAACCGCTGTAACATCCATTCCAAATCCCATCATGTACTTGATTTCGTCTTGCACAATAATAGGCTTAAACCTTTTCAAAGAATAGCGCGCTTTTCCATCTGCGTCAATAATTTTCTCTTCCATTTCTACCATTCTGCGCTCGCGCTTCGACTGATCAAAAAATTCTTTTCGAACCTTGGCCATGGTATCATCGGTTCCCTTAAACTCACAATAGTCAAAGTCCGTTCTTCCAATTAACCAATTTCTAACCTCTTTATTTTTTACGGCAAATTCATTAATAAGCATGTAGCGTTGCTCAAGGTCAAAGACGGCAATATCTACTGCAGCAGAATTCAATACTACTTTATAAAAATCTGCTGAAAATTTTTCAAATGGCCTTTGAATATTCTTGAGCTTTAAAAAGACTATTTCACCCATCATTTCTGAGTGGTTCAAAGCAAAGCGATGAAACTCATATTCGAGAACAACTCCTCTATAGCTAAACGATTTAATTCCTCCTTCCTCTCCTTGCCACACTTCTAACTCGGTGAGTTTCTCTGAAATCATTGGCAAAGACAATCCTAGCTTTGAGAAACGTTTCAGCGCATCGCTCAACTGGTGTATGGGATGACCAGCTTGATTTTCGAATGAATAGGTTATGTCACATTTTTCGTTGATGAATATCCATTCTAAATCTGGGGTGCATTTCACTAAATCAAACTTCTCTCTCTTCTCTTTAAAAACCGAAGCATTCTCTATTTCGAATAAATCTATTTCCTCGTCTTTTTTTATGCAAACCCATCTTTGATCACGTTCTACAATTACACATCTGTTTTCAAACCATATGGCATTGGCAAACTTTTCTTCTAAGGCCTTAATGAGATGTGCAGAATTACCAATGAGCAAGCCTGCCTGCTCACCTTTAAGGTAATCTTGCAAGTCTGCACTGTAGATGAATTGATTCGACTTTATAAACTGCATTTTCTCAAAGATAGCCTCTCTTTCGCATAAAAAAAGCACCCTCGGGTGCTTTTAAAATTTTTATTTACTTTATGAGCTTACTCCCAGAAAGTGCATAACGTAATAGAAAAACGCACCTAGTCCCGCAGAAATCGGAATCGTTATAATCCATGCGACAAGTAATTTTCCTGTCACTCCCCATTTTACTGCAGAAATACGTTTGGTAATTCCAACACCAATGATAGATCCCGTAATGGTATGCGTTGTAGAAACAGGAATACCATGTATACTGTCTCCCGCCAATTTCCATGGGAATTTCAAACCTTCTGTGAAGAAAAGCGTGATGGCACCGGCCGACTCAGCAGCAACACCCTCGAAAGGATTGACCTTTGTAATTTTGTTGCCCATTGTTTTTACAATCTTCCAACCACCGCTTAGCGTGCCTAATGCAATTGCCGAGTAACATGAAATGGGCACCCAATTTGGCATTTCCTGAATACTTCCTATTTTGTTTGATGCGAGCAAAGCCACTGAAATAATTCCCATAACCTTTTGTGCATCGTTTCCACCATGACCTATGCTGAAAGCAGCACTTGAAACCAATTGAAGTTTTTTGAACAATCTGTT
>CALCNZ010000237.1 GCA_937897625.1 uncultured Flavobacteriales bacterium | reverse complement strand
GTTTTACGGACATAAAGTAGAAGGGAAGAAGCCTTCATTTCTGAAGGATCTTCAATTCCTGCTCATAGGTCCCGCATGGATTCTTTGGAAGAGGTGAAATCAATACAATTAGGCCGAAAAATATTTCGACCCTATATTTTTTCTAAAACCTTCGCACGCAATTCAGCATCTTTCGAATCCGTTAATTTCTCTAACTCCGCTGCCTCACTCATTAATTTTTCTGTGAACGCTTTGTCTGAGATTCCTCCTGCGTTCACGCGCACATTGTAACAAGCGCCAAGCACTGCTGTGCGAATTGCCAATGCGCCAACACCAGCGTCGGTAACAGAATTCGGATTTCCAATTTCAATCATGGCTTCACAAACTTCAAATGCTTTGAAGGCAACACGAGCCGTTCTCAATGGAATTTCCATAGCGTATTTTGAAGCAGACTGAATGGCTTCAGTGCGAGCCGCTTTTTCTTCGTCGTTGTTTTTTGGTAAGCCGAAAGCTTCCATGATTTTATTGAACGACTGCGTGTCTTCATCGACCAACCAATTCAATTCATCTTGAATATCTTTTGCTTTAACGGCCCAATTCGAAAACTCTTCCCAACGTGCATCCCATCCGCGTTTGTGAGCGGAAAGGTTTGCAACCATTCCTGCTAAAGCCGCGCCCATGGCACCGCAGTAGGCGCTAACAGAACCGCCACCTGGTGCTGGAGATTCGCTTAGCGTTTCATTCGCGAAAGCAGTAAGACTCAGGTCTACCAACTTCTTCGAACTGCCTAAATTCTTCTCAATGATGTATTCTACAATTTTCTCTTCCGGATTGAAAGGAGCGAGGTCGTCTAAACCTAAAGACTTTACCGCGATCTTTATTTTTTCACTGTCGGAAATTCCGAGTGAACGCTCTTGCTTCTTCAAGAAATAATCTGCCGCATCCAATAAACTTTTCTTCGGGATTAATCCAACCAATTCACTTCCTGTTACACGAACACCGCGCTCGTCGGCCTTCTTGCACGATTCTTCAAAAGCAATATGAACGGGAGTGATGTTGATGTTGGTCAGGTTCAACGACAATTGAGCAATGCCGTATTCTTCAATATACCAACCGATTCCTTTTACAGATTTCAAGGTTCCTGGAATACGCTTCGGCTCGCCATTTTCATCCAACACAGGTTTTCCACCTTCATTCAAAACACGTCCAGCCTCACGAATGTCGAACGCAATAGCGTTGGCACGACGCGTTGAAGTTGTATTCAAATTCACATTGTAAGCCACAAGGAAATCGCGCGCTCCAATGGTTGTAATTCCAGATTTGCGAACGCTTTCCGTTACTTCACTCGGACCGAAATCGGGTGTCCATTCTGCCGTTGAAATTTTTTCTATTCCTTCGTATTCACCCTTTCTGCAATTTGCCAAGTTTGCACGAACTTCCTGCTTGGCCGCTGCTTCGTAAAAGTATCCAGGTATTCCAAGTTCTTTTCCAACACGCTCGCCAAGCTGATGAGCCAACGCAGCACATTCCTCCAAAGTAATTCCCGAGATGGGAACAATTGGACAAACATCGGTGGCACCTTGACGCGGATGCTCACCTTTGTGATTGCGCATGTCTATTAACTCTTGCGCTTTCTTCATCAACTGAAACGCTCCTTCTAAAACAGCTGAAGGCTCACCGGCAAGGGTAATAACCGTTCTGTTTGTTGAAGCTCCAGGATCTACATCCAATAACATCACGCCGGGCACAGCAGCAGCAGCTTGCGCAATGGTGTTGATTTTGTCTTTGTCTCTTCCTTCCGAAATGTTCGGAACGCATTCAATGATTTGTTTCATGTTTGTTGAAGTAAGGCTGCAAAGGTAGTTAAGACAGATAATTTTTTTTGTTGGAATTTGCACGTGTATATTTTGAATAAAGTGTACGTATATTTGTTGTATGAAAAAGTTGAAAGGGAAATCAGAGTATCGTCCAAAGCTCACGCTGAGCGTGAGTGAAGATGTAATTGAAAAGGCGAAGAGGTATGCCGCTGAGCACAATCAGTCTATTTCATCTTTGGTGGAAAATTACTTAGCGTCTTTGGTGAAAGAAGATGTAGGTAATTACGCTCCGGTGAGCACAGAACTTCAGGCCCTTCATTCGCAATTGAAAAAATCGAAAGCCAAGCGGAAACTGAATTTGGAAGAAGAGCGATTCAATTATTTGTTGAACAAGAATGAATAAGGCACGTTTATTCATTGATTCAGATGTAATTCTAGATCTCGTTCTGCAGCGAGAAGAGCACTTTGAGTTTGCACAGCATTTATTTGTTCAATACCAGCAAGGAAAGTGCGTGCTCTTTTCATCTTCAATTGTGGTGGCGAATCTTCATTTCATTATTCGAAAAATGCACGATGTTAAATTTGCAAATAGTTCTGTTTCATTTGTGAGCAAGCATTTCAAGATAATAGATGCGAGCAATGAAGATATCGAGTCTTCCATTCAATCGAAGTTTTCAGATTTCGAAGACGGAGTTCAATATTTTTTAGCGCTTCGTTCGAAAAAGATTGACGCATTGATAACAAGAAATGTGAAAGATTACAAACACGCACAGTTACCCGTTTTTACCCCGAAGCAATGGTGCAAGCGCTAGTTAGGAGCTCTGCTGATATCGGCTTATCTTCACCACGAAATTTCAAACTATGAAAGGAATTGTTATAAATGTTTTCGTGTTTGTTGCTTGCGTATTTGCGGGCGGAATAGCGAACGGATTGATCATTAACTATAGCGATGCAATTATCCCTCCGCCCGTTGGTTCAAACTTGACAACAGAAGAAGGATTGAAAGCCGCAATGGCTATGATGGAGCCGAAACATTTTATCATGCCATTTCTAGCCCACGCTATTGGAACATTGGTTGGTGCTTTCTTCGTGACGTTATTCATAAAAGACAGAAAGTTAATCCGAGCACTTTTAGTTGGATTTCTATTTTTCTTAGGCGGTGCGTGGATGGTATTTAAATTGCCATCGCCCTTGTGGTTCGATGCGTTAGATTTAGGATTGGCGTATATTCCTACGGCTTGGATCGGATATAAATTGGCGCTTCGAACTTCAAAATAGATGAAAAATAATAGAGCCTTATTTTTTCTAGTTGGAAGTGTAATTGTCTTTTCATTAGGGGCATGCGTTCGCTCGGTTGAAAAAGTTCATTCTTCCGAATTAAGAAAATTAGATCCCGCTCTTCAAGGGGTTCGAAAGTCTTTTAGCAATAGACAAGTTAACGATGTCACGACTTGGGAAAATGTGCGCAGACCGGAGCTCATTGATTATTACGAGAACTATGTTTTCGGAAAGCGTCCAGCATTCAAGCCGAAGGTGGCGTATTCCGTTTTAAGTATTGATACGATTTCTATCGGTGGAGTTCGAATGGAACACAGAGAGGTTAGGGCAGATTACAAATACAGGGGAAGAAAAATGAAATCGTATTTCGCGCAATTTCTTCCGTTAAATGTCAAAGATCCCATTGTTTTTGTTGGGTTGAATTTTTTTGGAAACGGCACGCTCGATACACTTCATTCATTAACCCAATCGAAGCATTATGTTATGAAGAATGCTGGAGTGAAGACGAAAGGTCATCATGTTGCAGAAGAATCTCGAGGAACGAAAGCCTATCGTTGGCCGTTGGATTTAATTGTTGGAAGTGGATGTGGACTCATTACCGCTCACTATGCCGATTTCGATCCGGATGTAAATAACGGTTTTATTGATGGTGTTCACGGTCTTGCGGAAGGACGAGTTCACATTCGAAAAAGAAACGAGTGGGGAAGTATTTCCGCCTGGGCTTGGGGTCTTTCCGAGTTGCAAGCGTATTTGGAACTTCAACCAGAAACAAAGAATTCCAAGACTGCTGTGATTGGACATTCGCGATTGGGAAAAGCCGCGCTATGGGCAGGTGTGTTGGATGAGCGATTTGACATGGTGGTTTCAAACAATTCCGGTTGCGCAGGAGCGGCGCAATTCAGAACCATGCGCGGAGAGGACATTGAGAAAATAACGAATCGCTTTCCTTATTGGTTTGCCAGAAACTTCCAAAGTTTTCGAGGTAACGATTCGTTATTGTTGGTCGATCAAGAAATGCTTCTTTCATTGGTTGCACCTCGCGCCTTGTATGTGGCTAGTGCTAGCAAAGATTCGTGGGCCGATCCAGAAGGAGAGTATCTTTCCTTCTATAAATCCCAAGCTATTTATGCATTGTACGATTCCACGCTGGAAATCCCGTACAAATATCCTTCTCCGAACGAGTCTATTCAATTCGGAAACATGGCCTTTCACTTGAGGGCTGGGGAGCACGAAATTTTGCGGTGGGATTGGGAAAAGTATGTGGAATATGCTAAAAAAGTGTTATATTCGCCGTCCAATTAAAAATTGTTAACCGGGTTTCGTACCCACAAAACAAAAAACTATGTCAGTAAAAATCAGATTACAGCGCCACGGTAAGAAGGGTAAACCATTCTTCCACATTGTTGCCGCTGATGCGCGTTCACCGCGTGATGGTAAATTCATCGAGCGTATTGGAAGCTACAATCCAAACACCAACCCAGCTACTATTGTGTTAGACACAGACAAAGCTGTTACTTGGTTGTTCAACGGAGCGCAGCCTACAGACACAGCTCGTGCAATTCTTTCTTACAAAGGTGTTTTATACAAAACACACTTGAACAAAGGTGTTAAGAAAGGTGCATTGACACAAGAGCAAGCCGATGCGAAATTCAACGCTTGGTTAGATTCTAAAGACGCGAAGATTCAAGCAAAACGCGACGGTCTTTCTTCTGCTAAGGAAGAAGCTTTGGCTGAGCAATTGAAAGCTGAGCGTGCAGTTAACGAGGCGCGTATTGCTGCTCGTGCTGCTGCAGATGCTGCTGCTCACGCAGAAGCAAATCCAGTTGCTGAAGAAGAAGTTGCTGCTGAAGAAGTTGTAGTTGCTGAAGAGGCACCTGCAGTTGAAGAGGCTCCAGCTGCTGAAGAAGCTCCAGTTGCTGAGGCACCTGCTGCTGACGAAGCACCTGCTGCTGAATAATCAGCATATAAGTTATTTTGAAAAAGGGAAGCTGAGCTTCCCTTTTTTTTTAGTCTACATTTGAACGGAATGGAAAATCTCTTTCTCTTTATTTTATTCGCATTAATCGCCGAGATCATTGGAACGGTTTCGGGTTTCGGTTCTTCTGTGCTATTCATTCCGTTGGCAGCTTTGTTTTTCGATTTTAAAGTGGTTCTCGGAATTACAGCAGTTTTTCATGTGTTCAGCAATGTGTTCAAGATTTATCTCTTTCGTCACGGGGTAGACAGATACGTGCTATTTCGATTGGGAATTCCTGCGGTAATCTTCGTGATCATCGGTGCAATTTTAACGGCGTTTATTCCTGTTCGAATGATTGAAATAGGATTAAGTGTAATGCTGTTGGTACTCTCTTTCGTGATGATCTTCAGTCAGAAATTCAACATAAAAAAAACGCAATTGAATTTGGTCTTCGGAGGGGCACTTTCAGGATTTTTAGCCGGATTGTTGGGCACGGGCGGAGCCATTCGCGGAATGACGTTGATTGCTTTCGAACTTGAAAAAAGTGCATTCGTCGCAACTTCAGCACTTATTGATTTGGGTGTAGATGCAAGCAGGGCTGGGGTTTACATTTGGAATGGCTATTTCAGCAAAGAATATCTCACCCTCATTCCTGCTCTGCTGTTTGTTGCATGGGTGGGTTCGTGGATAGGAAAAAAAATATTGGAGAGAACTTCCAATGCGAATTTTAGAATCATTGTTTTAGTCGTGATCATAGGTACTTCCCTCAGCCAAATCTTTAAGGTAATTTGGAACATGTAATGTCTTAGTTTTGTTGAATGAATATGACTCGAGCGACTTTATTTTTTCTTTTCACATCATTATTATCATTTGCTGCGTGCAAAAAGGATTGTCCACCCGATACCGTTGTAGATAATCCACCGATAACTTCCGGGTATCAGCAATATGGAACGCCGTTCGACAGTGTTCCTGAAACCAAGAACATCATTATGTACGAAGTGAATCTTCGTGCCTTCAGTTCAGGCGGAGATTTACAAGGAGTCATTAACAGACTCGATCAATTGAAAGCCCTTAATGTGAATGTCATTTGGCTCATGCCTATTTATCCAATCGGGCAAATCAATTCAGTGAATTCACCCTATTGCGTAAAAAACTATATTGAGGTAGGAAGTGAATATGGAACACTTGCCGATTTGCGCACGCTCACAACCGAAGCGCACAATCGCAACATGGCTGTAGTGGTGGACTGGGTGGCGAATCACACAGCATGGGACAACCCTTGGGTGACTGCTCATCCTGACTGGTATTCACAAGACGGAAGCGGAAACATTATCATTCCTGCGGGAACCAATTGGAACGATGTAGCGGATTTAAATTACGACAACACAACCATGCGTTTGAATATGATTGACGCGATGAAGTATTGGATATTGGAGGCGAACATCGATGGTTTGCGTTGCGATTATGCCGATGGTGTTCCGTTCGATTTTTGGAAGCAAGCGATTGATACATTGAATACAATTCCTAATAGAAATTTAATTTTCTTGGCGGAAGGAACACGTGCGGACCATTATACTGCAGGATTTCATATGACTTATGCCTGGGATTTTTACACGGCCATGAAGAATGTGTTTGCGGGAAGTGCTCCTTCAACCATATATACAACGAACACTTCTGAATACGCAAATGTTCCTGCAGGAAATCGCAAGTTGAGGTTCACAACGAATCACGACCAGAGCGCTTGGGAAGCAACCCCAATGACCTTGTTCAACGGAAAGGCAGGAGCGACTTGCGCTTCCGTGATTACGACATACTACAACGGTGTTCCCTTGATCTATACTGGTCAGGAAGTGGGGCGTGTGAGTACGGTTCCTTTCTTTTCGAATTCTCCCATAAATTGGACAGTGAATTTGGACATGCAGCAGAATTATCGAGATATGCTTGCGTTTTATTCGCAGTCGGCAGCAGCTCGTTACGGGACTCCAATGGCGTATGCAGATCCGAATGTGGTCTGTTTCAAAAAGGTGCTCTACAACGATCAAGTTTTAGTGATTGCCAATGTTCGAAATACCACGTCTAACTACACTGTTCCAACAGCCTTGTTGAATTCAACCTGGACCAATGCCATTACGGGTGCGCCTGTAACCATTGGAAGTACAATAGCCCTTTCGGCCTTTCAGTATTTAATTTTGAAGAATTAATTTATATTCGAATGGAATAGAGAAGGTCGGAAATTCCGACCTTTTTTATTTTTATTCACAACGGAATAAAGGCGAATAAATTCAGTTACTTTTAATTTACGATTCCCAACAATGAAAAGAAAATTGACTTTCATAGCTTTAGCCGCCTTGGCGGTTATTGTATGTTGGAGAATTTTTTCCTACAATTCAACCAAACCTGTTATTTCATTTTATTACTGGAAAACAGTTTTTGAATTAACTGAAAAAGAGCATCAGTTGCTCGCGGACCTAGAAGTAAAGCGCTTGTACATTCGTTATTTCGATGTGATATCGAGTGAGCAAGGCCTGAAGCCCGATGCCATTGTTCAATTCAAAGAAAAGCCGACCTGCGAAGTCGTCCCTGTTGTATATATTACTACAGATGCGATGTT
>CALCNZ010000236.1 GCA_937897625.1 uncultured Flavobacteriales bacterium | reverse complement strand
CACAGGCGAAGACACTCTTTCCCTACACGACGCTCTTCCGATCTTCCCGTTGTCAACTTCGCCATTACAGTCGTCGTCTATGCCATTACAAACTTCAACAGCACTAGCGTTTATGCAAAAACTACTGTCATTGCAGTCGAGAGAATTGGTTACATACCCCAACGGCTGAGAACACGTGTTTTGCATGGTATTCAATGAACCAAATCCATCGAAATCGAAATCCATATAATAATTCAAGAACAGCAATCCATCATCAGCCAATCCGTTGCAATTCTCATCTACGCCGTTGCAAATTTCAGAAGCATTCACATTGATTAAAACATCGTTATCGTTACAGTCCGTGGCGTTCGCGACATAGCCCACCGGCTGAAAGCATGAGTGGGAGTATACATTCGGATTTCCGAAACCATCCAAATCCAAATCGAAATAGTAATCGCTGAGCACAAATCCGTCATCTATCTGACCGTTGCAATTATCGTCTTGGCCATCGCAAATCTCTGCCGCATTAATATTGATCGTTGCATTATTATCATCACAATCGGTTGAGTTTGTGACAAAACCCTGCGGGTGAAAACATGATTCATAAATCCAACCGGGAGTGCCAAATCCATCCCCATCTCCATCATAATAATTGATGAAATTCGGTAAAACCGTAACCGCCGCAGTATCTGAATTCGAGCAACCATTTCCATCAATTCCCAACAGAGTAATTGATTCGCTTTGCTCAATCAAAGATGGATATCCGTTTGGCACACCGTTACTCCAAGTATAGTTTAAGCTCTCATCACCTGCGTAAAAATACCAAACATTACCTTCGCATATGGTTACATCGGGACCTGCATAAACAAAAGGCAACGGATTAATCTGAACAGTAATCGGATCAAACGAATGGTTGCATTGCAAAAGCAAATTCGTAACCTCTAAATGATATTGTCCCCCTTCAGAAGCATAAACAACCTCTGTATTCGGTAACCCAAACGGTTGCCCGTCTTTGTACCATTGTGAAGAAACGTTTGGGTAAATCGTCGCGGACAATTCAACAGAATCTCCAGCGCAAGCTGAAACAAATGATGGTGTGTATACAATGGCTGAAAGCGTTCCACAAGAATCAATCAATGTATTACTCTCTTTTGCTTGTGCACCGATTGAGCCAAGGAATATAATGAGAAAGATTAGACCTTGTTTCATAACGAATAATTTCCACAAAGCACAGAATTAATTTCTTTCTGGTCATTATATTAAATGAATGTATAGATTATGTTTCAAATCAAAATGTTAACATCGTGTAAAATATACATTGCAAAGCAACGGATGCCCTTTGGGCGAATGCCTCTGGCGAATGTTACTTTGTAACGAATGTCTTCGACGATTTTAATTAATCATTAGGAATTACGAAGTAGGAATTACAGAGTAGGAATTACGAAGTTCCTATTACGTAGTTCTTCAGCACCCCTGAATTCAATGGAAAGACTTTAAATATACCCCCGCCGTGACTCGAACACGGATTAGCTGTTTAGGAAACGGCCGTTTTATCCTGTTAAACTACGGGGGCATGAATGCAAAGATACCTTCAAATCAAAAAAGCCCACTATTCCTAGTGGGCCTTCCTTAAAAAACTATTCTACTACTTACGATCTACAATAAACTTCAAGGTTTGAATATTCTTCTCTTGCAAAACTTGAAGGGTGTATACTCCCTGAGATAATGAACCAACGTCTAAACGCTCGAAGCTACTGTTCGAATTTCCACTTAACACCAACTCTCCAAGAGCTGAATAAACAGCATATTTAAATGGCGTTGCGTTCACAACGTGAATGGTTAATTCAGCGCTTACTGGATTCGGATAAACTCCAACCAAATTCTCTATTTCGAATACAGACTCTATAATGACATCTAACAAATTAGAATTTGCACTTGAACATGCGCCGTTACTTGCTACAGCGGAATATACTCCGTTGGCGGTTGGACTGTAGGTTGGTCCGTTCGAACCCGCGATAAGCACCCCGTTGAAATACCAGTC
>CALCNZ010000235.1 GCA_937897625.1 uncultured Flavobacteriales bacterium | reverse complement strand
ATGTCTTCACTCGCGAAGAGCAATTCTTGATTCTTGTTGAACACCCCAGCGGCATGACATCCGCCAGTCTCTTCAAACAACGTTTGTACCTCTCGCAACTGAGCCATCATTTTCGCAATATCCTCACGAAGTGTCATCGAGCTCCGCTCGTCATCGCTTCGCGTCATCGAACGAAGTTCGTCATCACTTGGTGTCATCGAGCTCCGCTCGTCATCCGCTCTGCGGTCATCGCTTCGCGTCTTGGGCTCAAACGCCGTCTTTCCACAAATTCCACATGCAGACACACTGAGCAACGATCGCTTGTTCGTGACAGCATTCGCTGCGTTAGCAAGCGAAACACGCAGCGTAATTTGATGCTCTTCAATTTCTTCCGAATAGCTTGTTACTTGCTCGGCTGAACGAATAATTCCTTCCGTAAATAAAATTCCAAAAGCCCATTCACGAATGTGAGTAGGCGTGCACATGGAAACCGTTAGTGGTTCCCCTTCGATAAATAATTGAACAGGCACTTCAACCACCAAGGCATCGGAGACCGGTTGCCCGTTCTTCAATGCTTGGTAGTTTAAAGAAGCCTTCATGATTTAAGACAATCCTGTGATTACACCGTTGTTATCAATGTCCATATGCTCACTTGCTGGAACAGCCGGTAACCCTGGCATACGCATCATTTCACCCAAAATTGGAATAATGAATCCAGCACCTACAGCGTATTCGAACTCACGAACCGTGATGGTGAATCCTGTTGGCCGTCCAATCTTTGATTCGTCATCGCTGAAAGACTTTTGTGTCTTCGCCATACAAATAGGGAAGTTCGAGATGCCTAATTTCTCTATTGTGCGAAGATTTCCTTCGGCTTCTTTTGTGTAGTTCACGCGCTCTGCTCCGTAGATTTCCTTCGCAATGATTTCAATTTTTTCTTTAACGGGTTGGTCGTTGGAATACAATCTACGGAACTCGTTGTTTCCGTTTTCAATCACATCCAATACCGCTTCACCTAGATTCATCATACCGCTTCCACCTTCCGAGAATCCTTTCGCAACAACAGCTTTCACGCCCATTGTAGCACATTTCGCAATAACGAAATCGATCTCTTCTTGCGAATCGGTAGGGAAGTGGTTCAAAGCCACAACAGGAGTAATACCGAACTTCTTACAGTTTTCAATGTGCTTCTCGAGGTTCGCGAAACCGTTGGTCACGCGCTCCAT
>CALCNZ010000234.1 GCA_937897625.1 uncultured Flavobacteriales bacterium | reverse complement strand
TGCTCTTCCGATCTAGCTTATGGATGCCTTCCATCAGTTCGAACGCGGAGAATTCGGACACTTGGAATAACCTTCCGCAGGACCTTCCGCAGAACCTTCCGCAGGACCTTCCGCAGGACCTTCCGCAGGACCTTCCGCAGGACCTTTCGAAGAATCTCTCAATGAGCTTTGCTCAAATAAGTTCGAAAGTACCCGCATTCGCGAATCACATCGTTGTAAAACTTCGTGTTCGAATATTTCGATTTCAGATTCTTGAATCCATCCCACGCTAGGAAATCAATTTCATTGTTCACCCAATCGAAATTGTAAAATTCATTGCGATCGCACTTGGCAATAAGATATTCGCACTTCGCGCGTTGTTCGTCTGACTGGGCGCATAGCAACGCTGTGCGATAATAGTCCTTTGCGCGATTGGAGTTATTCAGAAATTTCGAATGAAAATCATCGATTGAATTCCCCCAGCTGTACATCAGTTTCGATTGATAAAACACGCGCGAATTTCCGTAATAAGACAAGTTGTAATAGGCATTCCCCAGGGCAAGCGCAGAATAATACATGTCTGTGTTTCGAATAATATTCTGCTGAAGTTGAATCATGCGATTCAGCGTGGTCATGCGCGTCCATTTTCGTCCTTGGTAATTCTCGTGATCACAATCGTGACAATCTTGAATACCCGCAACGAACGGATCAGATAGTAATTCTTCATTCGCCAATTTCGTGTTAACAAAATGTTCTTTGGCTTTTTCCAATTGTCCAGCGTAGGCTAAAACCAACCCTTCATACAACTCTATGTCTTCCAATTTAATTGGATAAATCTGAAGGAGAAGTTTCTCGAAATCACTGGGCTCTCCTTGCATGAATTCCTTCATCCTTTTTATATTGTAATTATCATGGTAATAAGCCTCATTCGGATTGGCCAATTCGCCTTTAATATCATATTTGTACAACATGCCCAACATTCGCTTCGTCCATGAATACACCATTTCAACACGAACTTTAGTTTTCTTTGAAGAAACATCCCAATAGCTGTAACTATCATAGGTCTGCGTTTCGCCTTGAGAGGCAATCCACTTCAAATGCGGATAAATGCGCGATTCGAAAGCGAGAGCTTCTTCGCCATCATATAGACTCCAAAGATTTTTATTCTCAAAACCCACACGCATAATTTCATTGACGATTGTAAGCGTGCGGGCCTGATCTTTTTCTATTTGACTTCCCCCTTGAAATACTTTGTTCAATTCTTCCTCTGCCCGTTTATTTTCTCCGGTTAATGCGTTCAAATATGCGGCTGCTAAGTTCCAGGTGTGCTTGTCTCTGGTCTTCGCTTCGTTGTTGACTTGATTCACAAATTCAACCAACTTCTTATCTACGGAGAGCTGAACATCGGTGATGTACTCGCGGTAGTTATCACGGTTGGAACCTACTAAAGCCGCTTCCATTTTATTCATACTTCTTGTTAAAAGAAGGTCAAGCATTTCACTTTTCGGGTTCAACGTATATATAGCCTTCATAGCTTCCATCTCATCGGTGTAATACCCCTGCAACAACCACATGGCTGCCTTCTCATTAGGATCTGAAATTAGATTCAAAGCGAAATTGAAATCATTCTGATTCAAAGCTTGGTATGACGAAATAGCATCGAAACGCAAAGGTGCACAGTGCGCCATAACCTTGCTATATATGGCATTTGCCATTGGGGAATTCTGTAATGAATAATATACACCGCCTAAATAATCCAATGCTCGGTAATAATAGGTGCCTTCAGGAACGGCGCCTTTCGTTTCTTCAAGAAACCCAATCAACGCCTTCTTATTTTTGCTATAATACATGGCCTTCACCACTTGAAACCACCACTTCACTTTCATGATTTCATTCGCAGCCGACTTATACTTCAACTGCAATTCTTGAATTAACGTCTCTTCAACATACACCTCTGTTTTCTTGCTGTAGTCCCACGAAAAATATCTACCATCTGCGGCATCATCAACCTCCAATGCCATTCGTAGGAACGACTTAAACTCTTTCATCTTTGGTGTATTCCAATTCAAATCCGGAAAAGACTTGCTGGAATTAGCGCCCTTGATAATGGCCGCAAACTCTTTTTCTCCATCATTCGTAAAGAGGTAAAAACGAATAGCCTCCTCCGGAATCTCGCCTTTGAAGAATTCCTTCCATTCAATCATGGCCTGATCTTCCTTCCAATTCCTATCGGAATAACTGGTATACCATTGCGTCTGGGTTTCGTAAAACAGGGGGGACAATGTTGAGTCTAGCTCAGCAACTTCTGGAGTAAAAATAGCTTGCCACTCATAGTTCCAATCTCCTCCTCCGCAAGCCTGAAGAGATTTATAACTAATCGCTGCAACTGCACTAAAAAGAAGCACAAAGGCTACGAAAAAATTCCTTTTCATAAATTTGATTTTCAAAATTAAGTCCGTCTAAATCGTAAAGTATTATTTCCTTCGGGGTCTCTTGAAGGTATTCTGAAATGTCTTGAATAGCAGTGCGAATGTCTTCGGGAGAAGCGTATTCCAGCTTCAACCGATCGCCCCTAGCGAAATACACATCTTCGAAAATACCGTTGTACTTGGCTTCAAATTCTCGCTCTGAATTCTGCTTAAATAATGTGTCTGATTTCAATTCTCTGAAATTAATTTTATTCAATAAATCAACCACCGCATTTCCACGCGATTGCACTCCCCAGGAAAAAACGGGCACCGCTATGTTTAAAGGCAAATTGTAATCATCCAAGGCGGCTATGTATTGCCTAGCGATGTCTCGATCATAAATAGAATTAAGCGAATCTGCAGCAATGCGTCCCATGTTGTAATACATCAACGTTCCCGAATGAACATTCGGTATTCCAGTACGCTCTTGGTATTTCACTTGATGAAGGCGAATGGTTGAAGTGACAATTAAATCAGGTTTACGTTCCTTTATTAAATCAATGAAAGCAAAATACTCTTCTTCTGTACTTTCATTCCAGTCGCAATCGAATTGCACTTCTTTGTATTCAATTCCTTCTTCAGTCGAAATGTTATTGATTAAAAGTAAAACGCTATCCGCTAAAGCAAAGTTTTTGGCGTATTCGCTTTTCGCTAAC
>CALCNZ010000233.1 GCA_937897625.1 uncultured Flavobacteriales bacterium | reverse complement strand
TCATCAACAGGCGAATTGCCTCTTTTCCATAGCCTTTGTTGTGATTGGAAGAATTGGGGATCAATATTCCAACACCAATAGATTTTTCAATCTCATTGAAATTGAAAGCGTCGAGAATTCCAATAGGGAAATCTTCGCCGTCTTTGCGAATAATCCAACGCTGCTGTTTGTGCAAGGGGTATTTTTTCGAAGGAAAAAAACAATTTGTAATTTCTTCTAAGGTATATGGACCCGGATGTTCATTAATGTGCCAATACTCTTCGAGGTTCTCTACCCAATGTATGAATGGAAGGTCCGCTCTTGTGATTTCTGAAATGTAAATGTTGGCCATTTTTATTTATTCCTTTCAAAAATACATCAAATGCCTTTGAGATAATGAAAGACCTTCGTTTCTTTGTGAGTATGATGAATATGCGAACTCTCTTTTTCATTGTTGGTGTTGCCGCGCTCATGAGCAGTTGCAGTATCAATAAAAATATAATGTTTAAGACAGACACCGAATACGAGTTCAATAAACCGGATCTCGATTCAACCAACAAAGAATACAAGTTGGCGCCTTTCGATTACATAACTATAAACCTGTTTACAGGAAATGGCGCCATGATTCTCGAATACACCACAAGTGGTATTGATCGCTTGCCGAACTACGGTGGTTTTGATTTGTATTACATCTTGAATGAAGAGGGGATAGTGAACCTTCCTGTTATTGGGCCAACCAAGCTTTCAGGCATGTCTATTCCAGAAGCGCAGAAGTTCTTAGAGTCTAAGTTTGTGAATTACAACTACCCTTTCTGCTTGGTGCGCGTTTTAAATCGAAGAGTACTCGTATTCACTGGAGATGGAAGTTTAGGGTCAGTTGTTCCCTTAGCCAATCAAAATATTTCGGTACTTGAGGCCATTGCTTTAGGCGGTGGAATTCGTGAAAGAGGAAATGCTGCTAAAGTGAAAATTATTCGAAAGAAGAACGGAGTGAATGAAGTCTACCGCCTAAATCTGTCCACCATAGATGGAGTTGAAAGTGCAAAAATGATTGTGCAAGGTGGTGACATTATTTACGTAGAACCCGTTCCTCAGTTAACGAATGAATTTGTAAAAGATATCGCGCCATTGGTCAGCTTAATTTCTTCGTCATTGATACTTTTATTTATTGTTACGAACTAAGCATGCGCATTGATAAAACTGATTTTCGAGATTTACTTGTTTTACATTTCCCTGTTTACGGCGACGAGCGCGGACGATTTCAAGAGACCTTCAAAGAAGCCCAATTCAGAATTGAAACAGGATTGAACATTACGTTTGTTCAGGACAATGAAAGTCTTTCATCGAGGGGCGTCTTGCGTGGACTTCACGCTCAGATACCGAAGAAGTCCCAAGCGAAATTGTTGCGCGTAGTTACAGGAAGTATTTTAGATGTAGTAGTAGATTTGCGCAGAACCGAACCAACGTTCGGTAAGAGTTTTCAAATTGAATTGAAAGCTGGAGACGGAAAATCGGTATACATACCCGAAGGTTTCGCGCATGGTTTTTACACGTTGGAAGATCAAACGATTGTTCAATACAAATGCACGAATTACTACGATAAAGATTCGGAAATTTGCCTCAATGCTTTCGACGTTACGGCGAATATTCAATGGCCTGCCGGAGAGAAAATCCTTTCTGAAAAAGATAAAGAAGGCCAGTCGTTGGAAGAGCTGAGCAATATCTTTTTCTAAATGTTTTCACGAATATGAAAGGCTACACTCGCCATTCGCTGGGTTTCGTCTCCTTCAATAATTTCTTTCAAAACGCGTGTTGAAGCCGCTTTCCGCTCGAATACTTCTTCCATGTTTCGAACGCGACCATAGGGCACTCCGCTTAATTGCGCTGCATTTTCAAATGCTTCGCAGGTGATGTTATTAAATTCGTTTTGAAGAATTTCTTGCAACGCAATTCTGTTTTTTACGCGCAATGTATTCGAAGAAAATCTTTCGTCGTCCGACGCACTTGGAATATTTAGAAGCGAACAAAGTTTTTGGAATTGCGCATCGCTGCCCACAGCAAGCACCAACCATTTTTCATCTTGCGTTTGAAACAATTCTCCATAAGGTGCAATATTCGGATGAAGAGATCCCATGCGTTGAGGAATATTTCCGGTCATGAGAAAATAACTGGCTTGATTGGCTAAAGAAGCCAAAGCAGCTGATTCAAGAGATACTTCAACGCAAGAACCTTTTCCTGTTTTTGCTTTTTGAATAAGCGCGCACAGAATTCCTTCTTTCAACTGATGCGCTGCAAGAACATCTATTAGCGCCACAGGCATCTTTGTGGGCAAGCCCTCAGAATTTCCATTCATAAACATAAATCCAGTTTCTGCTTGCAGCACAACGTCGTAAGCTAAACGATCAGTTTCGAATTCGAATCCGCGAATGACTGCATGTATGAGCTGTGGAAATTTTTGAGAAAGAAATTCAGCATTCAACTGAAATTTCTTTGCGTCGCTGCCTTTGAAATTGGTAATTAGAATATCTGCTGTTTCAAGTTCTGCATGAATACGTTGAACGTGCGATGCGTTGGTTAAGTCAACCAAGTGAATTTCCTTTTTGAAATTAATGGAAGCGTAGTATGAACTTATTTTTTCTTTCGACTCGGCAGGCGTGTGCCAGGTTCGAGTGACATCCCCATTCGTTTTTTCATTTTCGAATTTTATAACATGAGCGCCCAATTCAGAGAAAAAGGTTCCCACTTGCGGACCAGCTAAGACAGATGAGCAATCAACAACTTTTAATCCTTTGAAGAATTCCATGAAGTAAAGGTAAAGACTTTACTTTTTAACCAGAGCTTCCTTGTATTTTTCAAGGCACCTATTTCGTGCAAACGTATGTTCGACAATTGGCTTTGGATATGCCTCTGCGTTGAATTCAGGAATCCATTTTTTTATATACTCATTTTGCTTGTCGAACTTTTCCATTTGGGAAGTTGGATTGAAAATTCTGAAGTAGGGTGCTGCGTCACATCCGCTTCCAGCAGCCCATTGCCAACCACCAACGTTACTCGCTAAATCGAAATCCAACAGTTTCTCTGCGAAGTAGCGCTCGCCCCAGCGCCAATCGATAAGCAAATGCT
>CALCNZ010000232.1 GCA_937897625.1 uncultured Flavobacteriales bacterium | reverse complement strand
CAACGCAAGTTCAAACAACGTCAGTTCCAACAACGACAGTTCCAACAACGCTAGTTCTAACAACGCTAGTTCTAACAACGCTAGTTCTAACAACGCTAGTTCCAACAACGCTAGTTCCAACAACGCTAGTTCCAACAACGCTAGTTCCAACAACGACAGTTCAAACAACGCTAGTTCCAACAACGCAAGTTCAAACAACGACAGTTCAAACAACGACAGTTCAAAAACATTCACAGCAGAAGAAGAAAGTGTTTTGAATAGCCCTGGACAAAGCAACTATCGCGACGAAGAAATTTTCACAGAACTCGAAGCCGCAGATATTGAAATTACAAACCGAGCTGAACTGGATTCATTGTATTCTGAAATTGCTTCAGTAGAAACGCAACTTAAAGCGGCCGTTTCAAATCCTGAATTGAAGGAACAACTTACATCGCGCAGAAAGCAGTTGGTGTATGAAAAAATGCAAGCCGAAGAAAAGAATTCATTGCTTATTGCAGAACACAATTCGAACGCACTAATTGATTTGCAATCGGCCTGGAAAAAGAACACATCAGCTCCAACAAGCATTGCTACCCTTAACGATAAAAAAGCATACAACACGGCGGTTGGTTATATGAAAGAAGCGAATGCGCTGCGCATTGCAGCGAAGACCGAACCTGATTTCTTTGAGCGTTACGCCAGGAATGCAAGAGCATTTGCTCTCGAAAGAAATGCAAAAAACGAATTGCAATTTTTGGTTGAAAAAACCACTCCATCGAACAACAACGCGAGTTCAAACAACGCAAGTTCCAACAACGCGAGTTCAAACAACGCAAGTTCTAACAACGTGAGTTCCAACAACGCTAGTTCCAACAACGCAAGTTCAAACAACGCAAGTTCAAACAACGCAAGTTCAAACAACGCAAGTTCCAACAACGCGAGTTCCAACAACGCGAGTTCCAACAACGCGAGTTCATTCACCAATATTCCGGCAATAATTCAAAAAACACTCTATCAAAAACAAACGTCCTCGGCCTACAGCGATACCAATCCGATTCCAATTGGACAGCCACTTCCTGAAGGTTCGTTTTATACCATTCAAGTGGGTGCCTTCCGAATTCCTGTCGCAAACAACACCTTCAGTCAGTTTGCTCCTGTGTACGCTGAACGTCAGACAAATGGATTCATTCGCTACAGCACCGGGTTTTTCACTTCCTACACAGAAGCTATTCAGGCTCGAAATGAAATTCGGCTAATGGGCTACGCCGATGCGTTTATTGTGGCTTATAAAAATCGTGAACGTGTTCGTTACAGTGATTTAATGACAGCCGCAGAGCGAGCATCAAATGCCGGCGGTAATGCTACTTCAACGAATGTTGCATCTGCTCCTGCACCTGCAACGCCCGAGGCAGATGTTAACTATTACTCAGATCCACTTGCTGTGCCAGCGTCGTTGATTGAAAAGACTCAAGGCATATTCTTCACCGTGCAAATTGGCGTGTATGCGAAGCCTTCGCGAAATCCTATTTTAAACACCTATTCAGATTTACATGTAGAAAAACTTGCGAACGGACAAGTTCGTTACACAAGCGGAAAATTCACAGCAATAGCCGATGTGGTTAAGCAACGTGATTTTGTGAAAGCCAACGGAATTCCAGATGCATTTATTACCGCATACAAAAACGGAAAGCGCATAACAGTGCCTGAAGCAAAAAAAGAACTAGGCCTTCAGTAATGCTTGAGGAAAACAATCGAAACGCATTGAATTACCAATTCACTACTTAACTTTGAGGTAACAATTTTCGATAATGAAAAAACGCTTTAGCCTCTTAATTTTTCTTGCAATTTCCTTTTTAGGAAATGCGCAACTTCAATTAAACGAAATGCTTGCTTCCAACGCAACCAATCAAATGGATGAGTTTTTCGAATTCGACGATTGGATTGAAATATACAACGGTGGTGGCATTGTGAATTTAGCGGGCTACTACTTGTCAGACGACCATCTCAATCTTGTGAAATATCAAATTCCGGCGACAAGCCCTGGAACAACCACATTACTGCCGGGAGGTTTCGCTGTCTTCTTCGCAGACAAAGACAACCTCACGCAAGGAGCCATGCACACGAACTTCACGCTAAGTTCGAACGGAGAAAATGTCTTTCTAACCGCACCAGACGGGGTTACCATAATAGACAGCATTTCCTATCCGCAAATGGCTACAGATATCAGTTACGGACGCACATGCGAAGCTTGTTCTACTTGGCAGTACTTCAATAATGTTACATACTCAGCGCCCAACCAAGAATTAATTGCAACAGCAGAATTACTTTTTGTGAATGAAGTACAGCCACAAAATGCTGGAATTTATCACGATCCTCAATTCGAATATGATCCCTGGATTGAAATTTACAATCCGAATTCCTTTCAGGTAAATCTGGGTGGGTATTACCTCAGTGTAGATGGCTCGCCTACTCAATGGCAGATACCTACTAACGAACCCTACAATACCGTTATGCCTCCGAACAGCTATAAAGTTTTTTGGTGCGATAACGACCTTTCATTCGGAGCATCTCACACTTCATTAAGCTTGAATCCGGCTGGTGGAACCGCGACACTCACAGGTCCCGACGGAACTACGCCCGTAAGCTCGCTAACTTGGGGTGCGCTAGCATCCGGACAAAGCGCAGGATGCTCTACAGATGGCGCACCAACAATTACAGTCTTTAATCCGTCTACACCCATAAACACGAATAGCTTAATTCACATTACTCCCGAAGCCGTTGTGATTAATGAAGTGATGGCAGATAACATTGTAACCTACGCCGACAATTACGGACAGTTCGATGACTGGATTGAAATTTACAATCCGCTGAATTATGATGTAAATCTTGCTGGATATTTTTTCAGCGACAACAGCGAAGATCCCAGAAGATGGCAAGTTCCATCAACTTTTGTTGATAGCGTGAAAGTTCCTGCTCACGGGTACCTCCTATTCTTCGCAGATGACGACGGTTCACAAGGTGTACGACACACCAATTTCAACTTGAATAACACAACAGAATTTGTGGGGTTATATAGTCCCGACGGACTAACCCGAGTAGATGAAATCTATTGGCAACATATGAATGCAGACACCAGCCTAGGCCGTCAAACAGACGGAAGTCCGGCATGGGTGAACTTCGTTGTAACCACACCCGATTTCTCGAACAACCAAGGAACCATTCATATTCAAGAAACGAATTTGGCCAAGCACATTTTTTCAGTTTATCCAAATCCAACACGCGGAATTGTACAATGCTCGAACAA
>CALCNZ010000231.1 GCA_937897625.1 uncultured Flavobacteriales bacterium | reverse complement strand
GAGTTCAGACGTGTGCTCTTCCGATCTCCGTTTACGGCATACCTATGGCCTTCGGACCAAATCACAAGAAATTTCAAGAAGCGTTAGACCTTGTTACAATAGGTGCGGCATTTCCAATTGAAACGTTTGAAGAATTGTCGTCTTTTATTGAGCATTGCAGGTACGAAAATACAATTCCAAATGTCGGAAAAAAGTATGTTGAAGATCACGCCGGTGGGACTTCTGTAATTTTAAAAGGAATAGAAAAATACAGCGCGTAGGTGGCGTATCTTTGTCGTTCAAATTTTCACTATGAGCGACAAAAAAATAATCTTTTCCATGGTGGGTGTAAACAAATACACTCCTACTGGCAAGCACATTATAAAGGACATTTACCTTTCGTTTTATTACGGAGCGAAGATTGGTATTATTGGTTTGAACGGTGCAGGTAAATCTACCGTAATGAAAATCATTGCGAACCTCGACCAAGAGTTTCAAGGCGATGTAGTTTGGTCTGCAGGATATTCTGTCGGATACCTTCCACAAGAACCACAACTGGACGATACTAAAACAGTTCGTGAAATTGTTGAAGAAGGCGTGAAGCCCATCACAGACGTATTGAAAGAATACGAAGAAATTAACATGAAGTTTGGCGATGAAGAAATTCTGAACGACCCGGATAAAATGCAGGCGTTAATGGATCGTCAAGCTGCCGTTCAAGATAAAATTGAAGCGCTGGGCGGATGGGATTTAGACACGAAATTGTCTATTGCGATGGATGCCTTGCGTTGTCCAGACGAAGACTCATTGATTGAGAAATTAAGTGGTGGGGAACGCCGTCGTGTTGCGCTTTGCCGACTACTTCTTCAAAATCCAGATGTCTTGTTGTTGGATGAGCCGACCAACCACTTGGACGCTGAGAGCGTTGAATGGTTGGAGCAGCACTTGCAACAATATCCAGGAACCGTATTGGCTGTAACCCACGACCGCTATTTCTTGGACAATGTAGCAGGATGGATTCTTGAATTGGATCGCGGTGAGGGTATTCCATGGGAAGGAAACTACACGGAGTGGTTGGATCAAAAATCGAAGCGCTTGGCTGCTGAAGAAAAGCAAGAGAGCAAGCGCAGAAAAATATTAGAGCGCGAGTTGGAATGGGTTCGAATGAATCCGAAGGGACGCCAAGCGAAGAATAAAGCGCGTATTCAGAATTACGATAAAATGATGGCTGAAGGGGAGCGTGAGAAAGACGCGAAGCTTGAGCTTCCTATTCCAAACGGTCCTCGTTTAGGAAATGATGTTATCGATGCGATTGAAATTTCAAAGTCGTTTGGAGATCGCTTGTTGATTGAAAACCTTTCGTTCAAGCTTCCTCCGGCGGGAATTGTTGGTGTAATTGGACCGAACGGTGCTGGAAAAACTACCATGTTCCGAATGATCATGGGTGAAGAAACGCCAGACAGCGGCGAGTTCAAAGTTGGAGACACCGTGAAGATTGGATACGTAGACCAGCGTCACAAAGAAATAGATCCTGAGAAAAGTGTTTACGAAGTAATTAGTGGTGGAAACGAAGTCATTGATTTAGGTGGACAAACCATTAACTCTCGCGCTTACTGCAGCAAGTTCAACTTTGCCGGTGGTGACCAACAAAAGAAATGTGGCGTTTTATCTGGAGGTGAGCGCAATCGCTTGCACTTGGCCATGACTTTGAAAACTGAAGCTAATGTGCTATTACTCGATGAGCCGACCAACGATATTGACGTGAACACACTTCGTGCTTTGGAAGAAGGAATTGAAAACTTTGCTGGTTGTGCTGTTGTAATTAGTCACGACCGTTGGTTCTTAGATCGCATTTGCACGCACATTTTGGCTTTCGAAGGAGATTCTCAAGTTTATTATTTTGAAGGCTCTTATTCGGAATATGAAGAGAATAAGAAAAAGCGACTAGGTGACACTGGACCTACTCGAATCAAGTATAAAAAATTGACTCGATAGTCATCAAACATAGGAATAGCGCTCGAAAGGCGCTATTCACTTTTACGGGTGCAAAAGAAACCCAAAGAAAAAGTAACTTTTAAGTGCAAAATCCGTTAGCTTAGATTAGCCAAAACACGCAATTATGCAGAAGATATTTTCATTCCTCTCACTGATAATATTTCTTTCAATTTCATTTGGAATGAAAGGCCAAATAGATTGTTCCTCGGCAAATGCTATTCAATGCGGAAGTCCTTTGAGTATTGCTATTAATGCTGGCCCAGGTAATGATAACTTCAGCTATTGTGGTTTTCAAAATGAAGGAAAAGAGGCCTATTACTCCTTCTCTCCCACAATTACAGGAAACTATTTTATTCAAATTGAAGAATTGGGAGGAATCTCCTCGGGTTATGAAATGCGTTATGCTGAATGTTTAGGGGCGAATTGGAATTGTTTAGGTATTTATTCAGGAAGCTCTACCACTGATTTTATCTACTTGACTACAGGGAACAATTATATTTTTTGTCTTGACCTGCAAGCGTCAAACGATAACTTCTTTGGCTCGATAAATCTCAGTTGTCCAACACCAACCCCTGCCAATGACAATTGTACAAGCGCTCAAAACATTTCATGCGGTAACAATCTCTTAGGCACTTTGAATGGCGCCACGTTAGATAACGCTCCCAATTGCCTTTCTCAAGGAAACGGTTCAAATGGAGTTTGGTATTCCTTCACTGGAAACGATTCTTATGTAACCCTCTCTACCTGTGGTGGACAGACGCAATTCGACACACAAATTTCGGTGTATTCGGGTGAGTGTGGTAATCTGAATTGTGTTGCCGCTAATGATGACAACCCTTTGTGCGAATCGAATGGAACTTCGTCATACATTTCATTCAATGCACTTGCTGGGGTAAACTATTTCATTCGCGTGCATGCAAACACGCAACCCAATATTAGCTATAATTTCACCTTGAGCTGCAGCTGTTCTGCCTTGTGCAATGCCCCTGCTAACGACAACTGTAGCGGTGCGCTCTCTCTTGGTACCATCAGCAACGCCAGTTGTTCGGCGACTACATTTGGATCAACTCTTTGCGCTACCCCTTCAAATATTCACCCCGAGTGTTTTTCAACCTTCAATACGTTTGCAGATGTTTGGTATACGTTCAGCGCGGTGGACAGTGACGTAGAGTTGGTGTTGAATTCGAGTTACAACGCAGATATTGGTGTGGCCATTTACAAAGGCACTTGCGACAATCCTATTCCCGTTTCTTGCTTCCACAATGTATCTAGCGAAGGAGGTGCCCGTATCGATGGGCTGAGTCCAGGTATTACTTATTTCCTTCAATTTTATAGTTTACAAAACGCATCAGGAAATTTCAATTTCTGTCTAAGCAATCCGACGTGCTCCACTCCTATTTTAGCGAATATATCTAACATCACAGCCACAGATGCTTTTTTGCAA
>CALCNZ010000230.1 GCA_937897625.1 uncultured Flavobacteriales bacterium | reverse complement strand
TTCCTCGCAAATGACCTCATCGCCGGGTTGTGTATGCACATTGATGGCAATTTGGTTGGTCATGGTTCCTGAGGGACAAAACAGGGCTGCTTCCAGACCAAACATGTTGGCTGCCATTTGTTCCAAAGCGTTGATGGATGGATCTTCACCAAACACATCATCGCCCACTTGCGCTTCAAACATTGCTTTTCTCATATCGTCTGAAGGAACGGTGAACGTGTCACTGCGTAAATCAATTATATTCGCCATAGATGAATTCATTTTTCAATTCGAGCAAAAATAAGCGGAATCGTGCGATTCTCTTTTTTCTGTTGCTTTCATTTTCCTTTGGTTCAACAAACATTGCCTTTGGGCAACAATGGGGATATGTCGTTTTCAAGGACAAAGGCATTCACGACAATTCCTTTCAAAATAATTTCTCCGCAGCCGCCATTGAAAGACGTTTTTTGCAAAACATCTCTTGGGATGAAAGAGACGTTCCTGTTTCAGAAGAATACATTTCTTTGGTTGAAACCTATTCCGACAGCACCTTTGGAACAAGTCGATGGCTGAACGCACTGGTTATTCGCGCCTCTGAAGAGAAATGGAAAGCCATTGCTGAACTTCCTTTCGTTCAAGAAACAGAATGGCTTGAAGCCAATTCAATGCTTACGGCTGAGCTTCCGATTCCGACTTTCATTGCTTCTAAAACCAGTGAGTTTGAAACTTCCGAAGCCCAGCACCAACTAGACCTCCTGGAACCAAATCAATTTACAGAGCGCGAACTTTTTGGAAAGAACACAATCATTGCCGTGCTCGACGCAGGATTTACCGATGCCGACAACGTTGATCATCTTTCGCATCTCTTCTTGAATAACAAAATTCTTGACACAAAAGATTTTTTAAAGAAAGCTGAAAGCGTCTATTCTCATTCAGAGCACGGCACTGAAGTGCTAACGTATTTGGCTGGGAAGAACGATTCTGTTCAGTTCGGATTAGCCACTGAAGCTACCTACCTACTCGCGCGCGTGACTCCAAATATGGGATTCTTTCGTTTTCTAAACGACATCCAATGGATTCAAGCTTTAGAGTGGGCCGATGAAAAAGGCGCAAGCTTGGTGAACTCATCCTTAAGTTTCACGAATCAATTGTACGTTAGAAAAGATTTGAATGGACGAACTTGCAAAATAAGTATCGCCGCGAATACCGCTATGGACAAGGGAATTCTTGTGGTGAATGCTGCTGGAAATGAATTGCAAAACAGCTGGGAAATTATTGGAGCCCCTGCAGATGCCGAACGTATTTTAACAGTAGGGTCGGTAGAT
>CALCNZ010000229.1 GCA_937897625.1 uncultured Flavobacteriales bacterium | reverse complement strand
CGGAAGCCTCGGTGTTTGGATTGGCGTTGCAGTGAATGCTTATGAAGAGGTCTGCGTTGTTGGTGTTCGCAATTTCAACGCGACGTTTCAGGGTAGGGAAGGTGTCGCCGGTTCGGGTATAAACGACTTTAACGTTCGGGTAATTCTCTTCAATTAGTTTTCCCACTTTTAGGGTAACGTCGAGGGCAATGTCTTTTTCGGAAGTCTTGTAGCGTCCAGTGCCCATGGTGCCGGGGTCCGTTCCACCGTGTCCAGCGTCTAGCACAACAATAAACTTTTTATCCGTTGTCTCTACTTTCTTCGAAATGCGATACGCCGAACCTAAAGTGAAAACAAGCGCCACTAAAAAAATGTACAGTATTTTCTTAGGCATCTGCTTGAAGGGTTTATTTTCTCGAATGTTTAGCATAGCTTTGACACGTAAACGCAATTTAAACAAAACTATTTTTCTTTGTGAAGGCATGAACTTCCGACGCGCTCTAATTTTCACGTGTGTGGTGTTGATAAGCTCCTTATTGAACCCGCTTTCTGCGCAGTCTGATTCATTGTCGCCAATGCCTGTTGACACCCTTTATTTTTCTTCGGAAGAACAAGCCATGGAGGAAGTTCACTACTACGGCAAAGACAGTACCGTTATGGATTTGCTGAACGATCGCGTGTATTTATACGGATTGGGCTCTTATGTTACTTACGGAGATTTGGAGCTGAAGGCCGGATACATTGCGTTTTCATTGACCGACAACATTGCCTTTGCGAAAGGATTCAAAGACTCGTTGGGTGTGTATACGGGAAAGCCAGTGTTCACGCAGGGAGAAACATCGTTCGAAGAAGATTCGTTGGGATACAATTTTAAATCGAAAAGAGGAATCAGCTACGGTGTTCGCACGGAAGAGTCCGACGCGTATTTGCACACGGCCATTTCGAAGATGCAGTTAGACAAGACCATTCACATTCGGAAGGGAAAGTTTACCACGTGTTCGAATCCGAATCCGCATTTTCATTTTCAAATGTCGAAGGCCATTATTATTCCGAATGAAAAAATTGTGAGTGGTCCGCTCTATTTGCAATTCCGGAAAGTGCCGGTTCCGCTGGGCTTGCCGTTTGGGTTCTTTCCGAATAAAAAAGAAAGTACGTATGGAATTTTAATTCCCGGATATGGAAACGGAAGGGCGAAGGGATTCTTCGTTCAGAATTTGGGATATTATTTCCCCATTAACGATCACGTGGATACGAAGCTGTTGTTCGACGTTTACACCGGAGGTTCTTGGAGCATTAAGAACATCACGAATTACAAGAAGCGTTATAAGTATCAAGGATCGTTCAACATTTCAAGAACTATTAATAAGACAGGTTTTAGAGAGTTGCCAAATTATTTGCAGCAGTCGACTTTTAACATTCGTTGGACGCATGCGCAAGATCCGAAGGCTAGACCGAATGAGTCTTTCAACGCGAATGTGAATTTGGGAAGCTCGCAGAATTTTAGAAATAACTTGAACGCTACGCAACAAGACTTCTTAACGAGCACGTTCAATTCGGCGGTGCAGTGGACGAAGTCGTTTCCGGGAAAGCCTTTCTCGTTGGCGCTTTCAGCGAATCACACGCAGAACACGCAATCGCGATTGGTTCAGATTACCTTGCCGTCTGCGGCGTTCAACGTGTCTCGTATTAATTTGTTGAAGAAGGTCTTTCCGAAATCTCCGATTGGAATTAATGCCTCTGTCAATGCCG
This sequence comes from uncultured Flavobacteriales bacterium, assembly GCA_937897625.1. Classification (GTDB taxonomy): domain Bacteria; phylum Bacteroidota; class Bacteroidia; order Flavobacteriales_D; family Sanyastnellaceae; genus CAIZGX01. The sequence continues at coordinate 3,343 of CALCNZ010000229.1, read as the reverse complement.
AGCAGCAGCTTTCGGCTTACGAACAGCAGTTCGGACAGTTGACCATGAGTGAATTGTTGAACAAGGCAACCAGCGGGGTTCGTATGAATACCACCGCGAGTACTTCTTGGAAGTTGGGACAGTTTTTAACGTTGAATCCGTCTGCCACCTTCACAGGATATGGCACGTGGAAAGTTGTTTCTCCGATCAGCGATTCTCGGTTGGACACCATTGCGGGATTCAAGGCAGCGGGGAATTGGTCGACGCAGATTTCGGCTGATACGCGCATATATGGAACCTTTGTGAGAAAGGGCGCGAAGAAGGTGAAAGCGGTTCGACACATGATTCAGCCGAACGTGGGTTTCTCGTACACGCCTTATCAGAATTTTCAGCAGCACGGTTATTACGGGGTGAATGGCGAGTTCTTGGGGTATTCGGCGTTCGATGCGGCGCGCTTTGCACCCACGAGTTCTACGCAGACCGCAAACATGAATTTTTCAGTTAATCAGAATATTGAAGCGAAGGTTCGCGACGAGTCTTCGGCGAAGGTGTCGTATAAGAAGGTGAAGATCATTGACAGTTTTCGAACCAGCACATCGCGCAACTTCATGGCCGATTCAATACAGTGGAGCAACCTGAATTTCTCGGCCTTTACATCGGTTGGAAAATTCCTGACCATGAACTATTCCTCTTCTTACAGCATGTACGATCGCGATTCGTTGGGACGGAAGATTGATACGTTTTTGAATGAATCGCGAAAGGGCATTGCGCGCATGGAAGGGACGAATTTAGCGATGGGAATTGTTGTGCGCAGCAAGCAGGCGAAGCCAAGTTCTAATCAGACTTCGGCCAATCCGGCTGTTACACCGCAGCAGCAGGAGATTCTTTCTACCAACCAAGCCGCGCTTATTGACTTCAATGTTCCTTGGAATTTGAGTGTGAATTACAATTTGCGCATGAGCAAGAAGTGGTTGGTTGATCAACAGCGCGACAGCACGATTTATACGCAAGCGGTGACGTTTATGGGCGATGTTGCCTTCGCGAAACGCTTGGCGTTGAGCTTCAACGGCGGCTACGATTTCAACGCGAAGAAGATGACTACTACTACAATCGGACTGCACGTAGATCTTCACTGCTGGGAGTTAAGCGCGAATGTTGTTCCATTCGGATTGCGTCAGAGTTATTACATTCAGCTGAACATTAAGTCTCCTTTGTTGCAAGATCTGAAGTTGCAGAAGCGCGGGAATTTGGGAGAGGATTATTTGCTCTACTAGTCCGAAGGACGAGGGCAAATAGCTTTGCGAGGGTTTCTTTGAAACAGGGGCAACTTCGTTGCGAGGGTCTTCGACGAGGGTTTAACAACGCAGTTCTCACAACGTAGTTTCAACAACGCAGTTCTAACAACGTAGTTCAAACAACGTAGTTCCAACAACGCAGTTCTCACAACGTAGTTCCAACAACGTAGTTCTCACAACCTAGTTCCTCCGGTATCTCTTGAATCTATTTCTATTTCTTCGGGCATCTGCCAAAAGACTCTTTCGATTGTCGTGTAACAATTTCCCCACTTGGTAGCTATGAAATAAGAGTAAAACAACCAAGGCAAAACCAACCAGAGCAAAACAGATAATATGCCACGGTGACCAATTTTGGAGGTATAGAAAATAAGAAAATCCAATGATGGCAGAGATTGAAGCTGGACACATGTTGAGTTGGAACTGGTAACGATCTATTAAGAAACTCATGTATTTCCTTCTGAGATTTTCAATGCTGTCAAACTCAAGTGATAAATAATCTTCCCACACGAGATGGAATTTTTTGCAGTAACAGTTGCTTAGAATTTGGTCGATTTGCAACTCCAATTTTACCCCGAGCAAATGAAATATTAAGCCAGAAGCTAAGCTGAAAAAGAACAGAACGAACAACACCAATGATGAGTCCAAGTTGTTTTTGCAAAAGTTGAAGTTACAATAGAGTATAAGTGCATATGGAAAAATTCCGAAGAACCCTGGTGTTAGAATTGAAAAGAGTAGGCGACTTGATTGCTTCGCAATAAATTCGTTCATCTCACTTTTTTTTTAGCTGGAGCTTTGGTCTTTGGTGGTTTTACTTTCCCTTTTTCCCAAGGCTCGTACTTCGAACCATCTTGTTTGGAGTCTTTTCCTTTTTTCGTTAGATCATCGCCATTTTTTTTCTTCATTATAAATCCGTTTTAAGTGAATTCAAAACAAATGCAGGCCCGAGGGAATATCAATACGCATTGCCGCGTAGATTTTTGAAACCGAAAGCACGCTTACCTCAATTCCAATACGTACTTCTACGTATGTTTTTTCGATAGCCGATATTACGAGTCTTATTTCTAAGCAAATAATAAACAGGAGGTTAGATAGTAGATAGAGTTCATTCATCTTTGAAATAACTTTTCGACTATTTGATTGACTTGAAAAGGTCTTCGCTATTTTAGCAACAAACCAATTAAAACTTACTATTATGACATTCACAGGAAACGAGGGAGCTGTAATTACTCTTGAAGAAGGTGCTGAAATGACCGCTAACTACCGCGCAACTATTAACGTTGGTGAGACCATTGGGCATGCTGTTGGTAAGAATTTAGTGAACGCTATTCTAAATCAGTCAGGATGCATGGGAATTCGCTTTTACCAAGCAATCAATAACAAAGGTGAAAAACAATTGGTTGCTGTTGGGGTAGACGAAAATGATAATGATATGATTCAGGGAGTTATCATAGACAAATTTGCAGATTGTCCGCCGAGATGCTCAAGCAAGAACCCTTTGAATGCAGAAATGTAAATGAATCTTTTTGTTTACTTCGCAGTTGGTTATCATCTTTTTCCATTAGTATTTTTTTTTCAACTTGAAAGAATTTCGAAGTTAAAGAAGATTGTATTATTTTCTTTTTTTTTAATTACATCTTCTTTTTTAGCGGATGTAATTGGTTTGTCACTAGCCGAATCAGGAATTAACACAACTTTATGTTCAATTGTTTATCAAATTGCGGAGCAATTTTTATCCATATTTCTCATTTCTTCGGTTGCATGTATTTCAAAAAAGAGAGATAAAGTAATTGTATCGTTTTTTTCTCTGTTGTCAATTAGTCAAATTGTATATTGCAACTTCAATGATTTTTTGTTCCAAAGTGACTATTTGAATCTAGTTTCAGGCGTATTTATCTGTTTGTATGCAATGCTTGTGCTTATTAAATTGATTTACAAAACAACAAATAATTCTTTGAAAATAGATTTGAACATTTGGCCAGTCCTGGCAATATTCTTTTATACTTCCACAATGCTCATTCCTCAAATGATAATAAATGTAGATGATACGGTTGAGTTTCCCATTATTTTTC
>CALCNZ010000228.1 GCA_937897625.1 uncultured Flavobacteriales bacterium | reverse complement strand
GCGATTTGATTGTGCTCAACGACGACTCTGTTTTAACTCCGTTGGAAGACGCACTTTCGTATTGCTTAGATGATTCGAAAATTCAAGACTTCGGTTACAAGAAATTTAGCGTTATGCCGAATTACCAATTCTCTTTCGCAGTATCGAAAGAGAACCAAGCGAAGTTCAGCCAATACGTGGGCGTGAACGACTCGTTGGTGAGTAACCTAACTTTTGCTTTAATGGACGACGATGGCGAAAACCCTCGTCAATTCATTACCAAAGCGCAGTTAATGGTTATGGATTTAATTGCTCACAACAATTGGGAACGTCCAATCTATTTCGCTGTAACCACGGGTTCAGAGGCCTACATGGGTCTTGAACCTTACTTCCAATTGGAAGGTTTGGCTTACCGATTAACACCAATTTACCACGCCGATTTCGACCGCGATAACATGTCAGGAGGCGTTGCTTCAGAGTTGATGTATGACAACGTAATGAATAAATTCCAATGGGGAAATATCGATACGAAAGACATCTATCTCGACGAGAACAACCGTCGCATGGTAACGAACTTACGCATGCAAATGAACAACCTTGCAGAGCAGTTCATTATTGAAAATAAAATGGATAAAGCTGCTGCTGTGTTGAACAAGTCGTTGACCTCTCTTCCAGAGAAAAATGCACCTTACGATCAACCGCAAATTATGTGGCAAACTGCAGAATTGCTGTTCAAAGCCGGAGATTCACAAACAGCTACTAAATTGGCAGAGCGTGTGTTTGCATTGAACAATCAAATGCTCGACTACTACCAGTCCTTAACTCCGGCTGAGAAGAAAACCATTGAGCGCAAAATGCAAATGAGTGCCTTCGTAAACGAAGAGTTAGTGAAAGACATGGAAGCATTCGTTCCAGGTTCGGAAGCTGCCAAGAATATGCGTGCAGCGCATGAAGCAGCTTTAGATGATGTAGGATTGCTTGAATTAATGAAAGAGGAACGCGGAAAGAAAGAAGCATATGAAGCGCAAATGAAAGTACGCGATTCACTAATTAAAGTGCTTGGACAAGAAAAATTCGACTCCTTGTCAAGCGTCAGAAAGAGCCAAGGTAAATTCTAATTCGGAATGAAGGAATTCCTTCGATTCGTCAGAAAAACAATAACAGCAAAGCGTCTAACAAACGCTTTGCTTGTTTATATAGGTTTTTATTTCTCGCGTTTTTTCAAATCAACGAAGCCTTGGGGAATGCCCATTTCCTTGAGCATAGAACCCACTACGGCGTGCAACCTCGGTTGTCCCGAATGTCCATCGGGACTGAAACAATTCTCACGCGATACAGGAAATTTAAAAGCTGAAAACTTCAACCGATGGCTGGAACAACTCGCTCCAACATTAAGTTATTTGAACTTTTATTTTCAGGGCGAACCCTTCATTCACAACGATATTCTATCATTTATTTCGAAGGCTTCGCAAAAAGGAATCTACACTTCCACCTCAACAAACGCTCATTTCATTACCGAAAAAAGAGCCGATGAAATTGTGCATTCTGGTTTGGATCGAATCCTTATTTCCATAGACGGAACCACACAAGCACTGACGGTCACGATTCAAGGCACCAACGACAATCCGACGGTAACTGCGGCGCTGACTTCAAAGACGAACGAAGGCGATGCGGCTTATCAACTTGATTTACTTCAAG
>CALCNZ010000227.1 GCA_937897625.1 uncultured Flavobacteriales bacterium | reverse complement strand
TAATTGATTTGAATGGTTTCCTTTCAATTCAATCAAATAAATCCCATTGATAAATGAATCAGTTTCCAATGTTGTCGTTGTGGTTCCAGCGGCTACGGCAATCTTGGTGCTGTAAACAACTTGTCCCAATAGATTGTACACATTCAATACGCGCACACCTTCTTGTTCCGATGTTAATTGAATTGCTATATACGTTGAAGCTGGATTAGGATAAACAGTTAATACATCATCACTAGACGTATTGGTTAATTCTTCTTTTGAATCGGTTTGATTTTCATTCAACGCGAACGCTGCATTTCCAACAATAGAAATCGAATAGTCTTCAACTTCTCCGCTCGTGAACACAGTGCAAGGTGTTGCAACGTAAGCGTTGTATTGCATTTGCACACGCATAGTGGTTGGTCCGTTTAACGCCGTTGTTGGAACGGTGAATGCCTTACTCGACGCTCCAGTTCCATTCACTTGTGCCACCAATTCACCCGCATCGGTAAACAGTCCGTTGTGATTGTAGTCGATGTAAACATTCCAGTACTCACGTCTCGAAGTTCCAACAAATCCAGGTGTTAACGTAATGGTGTTGCTGGTGTTACCAGTTAGATTCGTAATTAAATTGGTATAGTTTCCATACCCGCCCGCGTTAGCAGCAGAGGTGTTGTTAATGGTTCCAAGTTTAACCGTCTTGATGTATTCACTTGCTTGACTGGTTCCGTTTGAAACACAATAGTTAGTTGTGCAACCCACGGTAGAGAACGAATACACCGTTGAATAAGCGGTAGGGAAGCCGCCGCAAACCGATGCTACTTTGAAGTCGTAAAAACTACATGAAGTAAGTCCTGTTATAGCGTAGCTGTTCGTTGTTAATCCAGATACTGTTGTCCAGTTCACGTCTGAATGCAGCTTGTACTGTAACGAGTAAGAATTAGATGTGTTCGCTGTCCAAGTTAATGTGGCTGATGTTCCAGTAATTGCACTTGCCGACATTCCCGTTGGAACGGCTGAAAGCGTGTTGAACGCAACCGGCGAAGAGTACGCGCTCGACGTTGTTCCGCAAACCGATTTTACTTGGAATTGGTAATTTGTGCAAGCAGCCAATCCAGTTACGTTGTAAGTAGTAGTTGTCAAATTATTTACAGTCGTCCATGTGGTAGCCGTCGCTAATTTGCGTTGAAGCGAATAAGATGTTGCTCCTGTTGAAGCCCAACTTAATGTAACCGCAGTTGTTGAAGTAGGTGTGTAGGTTAACGCAGTTGGAACTCCGCAAGAGGTTGTGCAACCAATGGTGGTGAAGTTTGCTGCGGTAGAAAATGCACTTGACGACGCACCGCAAACCGATTGCACTTGGAAGTTGTATGCCGTGCAAGAAGCAAGTCCGGTTAAGGCATAACTGTTTGTCGTGATTCCAGAAACCGATGTCCAGGTAGTTGCTGTGTTCAATTTATATTGAAGGGTATAGCTAGCAGCGCCTGTAGAGGTCCATCCCAATGTTGCACCGCTGCTGGTGATAGAGGCAGAGGTTAACGAAGATGGAACGTTACACGTTGGTGTTCCAACTGAAATATTTACCGCGTAGTCTTCTGCTTCTCCGTCGAAAGAGGTAGAACAAGAAAGAGGCTGTGCGTTGTATGCTGTCGCCACACGCATGCGTGTAGTTCCAATGTATGCTGTGCTCGGAACAACAATTGACAAAGGCGAAAGCGAAGTGTTTCCGTTTGTTACGTTGGTTGAAGTTCCCAAGGCGTATTCTTCAGTGGTGGTGCTGAAAATTCCATCGTGATTCCAGTCGATCCAAACTTTTGTGTTATTCGTATAATTTCCACCTGTATTGATTTTTACTGTAATTGGATAAGAACCGTAAGTGGCCAAAGTAGCCGCAGTTCCAGCGGTGTAGTCGGTGTATCCGGTTAATACAGATGTGTTGTTAATTCCAGCGAAGGTCACGTTTGTGATACCGTCGAATGTTTGTCCTTGATCGGTGCAATAGATAAGCGGAGCAATACCTGTTGTTGTAAAGGTTGAAGCTGCGCTGTAAGCCGTGAATCCTCCAGTTGAACAGAACGAAAGAATTTGATACGTGTACGTTGAACCTGAAAGAAGACCGGTTAATACAATGCTATTCGTCGAAGCTGCAACGGTTGTCCAACTTACCGATGTAGATGCCTTGTACTGCACGTTGTATGAAGTTGCACCTAAGGCAGCGTTCCAAGAAAGTGATGCGGTGTTGTCTCCAATGGCAGAAGAAGCTAATCCTGTAGGAACTTCGCATGTTCCTGAAGGAGCAGCTGTTCCAATACCTACAGCGTACCAAGCATTCATAACCTGATTCACTTCGTTTGAATTCGCGCCAAACAGATCGGTAGCCGAGCTAATGCACGCATCTTTCCAATTGGCGTAGTTCGAAGAGGGCGTTAAATAAACGGTTTCAGTTCTGTAAATAATTTGATCGGCTTTTGTAAGACCAATGCCTTGAACGGTGTAGTTGTTTCCAATGTCGTTCACGCCGCTTCCACCTGTTACCAACAAGTAGAACATAAAATTACCCACACCGCTGTTGGTGTGAACACCGCCGTTGTCGGCCGTTCCCGTGTACCAGTTGGTTCCAAGGTAGGTGTCGGGTTGTCCGTATGCATTCGGATTTGCCATATCGCGAATGAACCATCCGATGTCGTTACTCAACTGCCAGTTGATGTCGTTTGGCTTCGCCCAGAACTGAACAGACTTTCCGAAGATGTCGCTCATGCTCTCGTTCATGGCACCCGACTGGTTGCTGTAGGTAAGGTTGCTGGTGTATTGTGTAACGCCGTGCGTAAGCTCGTGTCCGTCTACGTCTATTCCGGTAATACCGGCGCCGTTTAACGAGCGGTTTCCGAAGTGCATGGCTGTTCCGTCCCAATAAGCGTTGTCTACTGTAGCTGCTTCATTCACGTAGCTTGTTAACGCAAGACCCGCGTTGTTCACGCTGTTGCGGTTGAAATTGGTGAAGTAGAAATCGTAGGTTGCAGCCACGCCGAAGTGCGCGTCTAAAGCGTATTGGTTGTTTCCAGTAAGTGCCCAGTTTGCGGTAGTGTTTGTGTAATCGGCACCAGCGCTTGTAAGCGTAATGATTCCGTTTCCTTTTGAAAGGTCACGAAGTCTGAATGAAGTAGCAGCGGTTTGATCGCTGTGAATGTTTACTGTTCCGCTGTACGCAGTTGCAGCAGTTCCCAATGCATCGGTGTGACAAAGAGTGGTGTTGTGTCCGAGCACTTTTCCAGAGGTCGCATCTACGTAGTAGAACGCGCGGCTGATCGGTTGTGTGGTGTAGATGTCGACTTTGTAGCAAAGGGTAAGTGTATTCGGATTTAAGTTTTCTCCGAAGTTGTACCAGCAAAGTGTAGGAGTAGGGAAGTAGGTTGCATTTGGATTTTCCATTTGCGTACGGTAGTTGTTTTGCCACACTTCGTTTTCCCAAGCGAATTCTGTTCCGCCCGAATTGTTCTTAGCTCCCTCAATGGCCTCGTCTTTAGAGAGACTTACGATTTCTTGTTGAAGCATGTTGTCGTTGAAGTCGAGGATGGCCGCACCGTTTATACCGATGACGTTGTTGTTTTTTACGCGAACGATGACCATGCTGTTTTCAATCGGAAAACCGTCGAAGGTTTGTTGAAAGCGATAGATTGTTTCTCCGAGGGCATCTGTCTCTGAGTTGAGAAGCAGAAGTTTTGAATTCGAGTTTGAAAGAATATTTGCTTCGGGATGTTGAATGTCGAAGGCAAATTGTTGATCGGCTTTAAGCGCAGTTATTGTGCTCATTAAACCATTTTCACCGGTTATAGATTCACGAATAGATTTTTGAGCGTTGGACTGCATTCCGAGGAACAGCGAAAGGACCAACAGCAGGGCTTTCGCGAAGAAAGTAGAGAAGCTTTTCATAAGTTTAGTTTAGAAGCGGTTAATTTACGGAAAAAGGCGATTGACAGGATTTTATTTGATGAAACAGGACTCCGAGAAATTGGCTAAACTGCACATCTGAATGTGCAGAATTTAACTATATTTGCACAATAGGATATGCAATATGGAAATTTTACTCGAGCAATCTGAGCGACTTGTCGCAGCTACATCGACTGAATACAAGCGATATTTGTACAACTCAATCAAGTGGAACAGTCGGCTAATAGGAATTAAAGGAGCACGAGGCACGGGGAAAACAACACTGTTGCTGCAGTGGATTAAAGAGCTTGATTTACCTGCCGATAAGGCGGCCTATTTTTCTTTGGACGACCTTTATTTTACTGTCAATTCATTGAAAGAAACCGTTACTCAGTTTTACAAAAACGGAGGAGAGGTTCTGGTATTAGATGAAGTTCACAAGTACAAAAATTGGTCGCTGGAAATCAAGAATATTTATGACTTTTTTCCAAATTTGAAAATCGTATTTACGGGATCTTCAATCATAGATATTTCAAAGCAGGAAGGAGATTTAAGCAGAAGGGCATTGATGTATGAATTGCCGGGATTGTCGTATCGCGAGTATTTATTTATGCAAGGAATTGTTGAGCTGCCCGCATTGAGTTTGGATGATATTCTATTTAAGAACGCGCAAATAAAAAAAGGACTTCCGAAGGGTTTTCGTCCATTGGAGCATTTTACAAATTATTTGAAGTATGGGTATTATCCGTTTGGGTTGGAAGATGAAAGCACGGTTCATCAGCGCATTAATCAGCTTATAAGAACTATTGTTGAAGTGGATATGGCTGAACTTAAAGATTTCGATATTCGCAATGCAAAGAAGTTGTTGCAGTTGGTTTATGTAATTGCTCAGCAAGTTCCATTCAAGCCTAACATTACAAGTCTTGCAACGAAGACAGGAATTCACAGAAATTCATTGAACAATTATCTCCATTATCTCGAGCAGGCCAAGATTATTTCATTGTTGTTTCCGGAAGGGCAAAGTG
>CALCNZ010000226.1 GCA_937897625.1 uncultured Flavobacteriales bacterium | reverse complement strand
CCGCGCCCATCTTTCACGGTAATGTAGTAGACATAAGCGTTTTCATGCACGTAATCGCCATTCATTTGCCCGTCCCACTTATCAGAAAGCTTGTTCGTTTCGAAAATATAGTCGCCCCAACGGCTGAAAATATTCATGGAGTATTTGGTCGTATCTGCAAATGAAATCACAGGGAAAAACAAGTTGTTATTTCCGTTAATCACCATGGCATTCGGAACCCAAATGAGAGGGTCTTGATCCAAGCATTTTTTGTTGCTGTAGGCTGAAAATGTTTCTCCAGGGAAATAACTAATTGGTTCCGAGTTGGCTTGAATGCGGTAACAGAATTGTCCCTTCGAGGCAATGAACGGTTCTAAATTATCTGAATAGGCAAGATGAATCGAATTGGTTGAATAGGCCTGTGTCTCTGAACCGCCGTCGACAGCACGTAACACAAGGTATTCTTGCGCACCGTTTTCCCAATCTCCGTATTCAGACCAAAGCAAATTGTTCAGCAATAAGTCTGAAAGGTTTTCACCGCGTAGGCGAATGTTTCGTCCTGTATTTGTGGTGTCTATGTAGTAGCCGCAAGGGTTTTGAACAATGACCCTGTAGTCATAAATAATGTCATCTGAATTGACATCGGTGTCGGTGAAAACAATGTTTGTGGAAGATAATGTGATATCCATGTTATACTCCCAATCGTACGGAGCGTACAAATTTTTTCGTTGAAGAATATATTTGTGGGGCACTGCAGTAGCCTCTGTTCGCAATGTAATTTCAATGTTCTTGGCAGCGTTAACGCTCACAGAAGTAATGTAGTTTATGGAAGGTGGATTAGGGTACGATACATTTATTGTTTGAATATTCGAAGAGGAAATGGCACCAGTATTTGAATACCCCACAACGCCGTAGTAATGAATGCCAGAAGAGATTGTGTTGAAGGTGTGAACACCCTGAAGCTGCGTTCCGTCTACCGTATCTACCGGTGTGAAATTAATTCCATCCGTGCTATGAACCAACACGTAATAATCAACTCCTGAATTCCACCCAGAGTATCCGCTCCACGAAAAATCTATGCTGGTATCGCACAAGGTGTAGCTCGAAGGATTTAAAAAAATAGTGCAGTTGCAGACACTTCCTGTTGGACTGGTATTCGGACTTGGAGGTGTTCCGGAATAGCAGGTGTCTATGGCAGAGAGTAAATAGCATTCAGGCCCGCTGCTTGGCGAAGAAAGCAAGTCGCTAAATAGCGTGTTGTTAATTCCGAATACAGTGTCAATCAAATTTACAGTGGATCCGTTGCAGGCGTATACGATGTAACCGTCGGTGTCTCCGGAAGAGTTAATGTTCCAATTCAATTCCGCAAGTCCGGTTATTGGATTAACAGTAACACTTGTTATGGTTGGAATAGCGGGTGCAGTTTGATCGGTGAAAATTCCGCCGGCCACGTTACTTGCGAAATCACAGTTGGGCAGTCCAGAATATCTAATTTGAAAATTGAGTTGTTCTCCGCAAACAGTCACCTCGTAATTGGAAGTTGTTGCGGTGCCGGGTAAAGTTGAAACCTTGTTCCACAATCCTGCCGGGTATTCAACCCATACTTCGGCATTCACTGCCGCTTGCCAAGCTGCATTGGATGTTGGTGTATTCCACTGGAGATTCACAAATCCCGGAGGCGAAACAGAAGCAGAGGCCGTAAGAAAAGTGCTGCAAAAAGTTTCAGAATTTGTATAAGTAGGCGAGCCTGCTACATTGTCTTCAGTTTGAATGTAAACGCAACAAGATTGACTCAGCGCATTCGCTCCTGAGAATACATATGTTCCAGATAAGTTTGTCGATTGTGTTACTTCAGAAAAAACACCTGCGGCGTCTGAAGCGAAAATGTGATTCGAAACAAACGTAATTGGGTTGGAAGAAGTATACCATGAAATACTTAATGCATTGCCCTGAACTTCAAGACAAGTAAGGGTTGCAGAAGATTGTCCTTGGGTTTTGGTAGTCCAAAGAAATACGAACGACAGTAGGCTAACTAAAATGATTTTCCCTTTCATTGTATACGAAGAGTGCAAAAATAGGCCTTCGGTTGCATAGATGGCCAAAATCAAACGGAATTAAAACGAAATATTGCCCACTGCCCTCTGAGCTTCTCGAAATTCCGCAATGGTTTGCTCAACAACCTCTTGAGCAGACAGTATTCCTTTGATTCGAGCACTCACTTGACCAATCTCCAATTCTCCTTCGTTGAGATTGCCCAAAGACATGCCTTGTTTGGCTCTACCTCTTCCAAGTAATTCTTTTAAATCCTCACTGCTGGCGCCGTTTTCATAGGCCTGAAGAACCGATTGATAAAAAGGGCTGTTCAATAATCTCACAGGAGTTAATTCATGAAGTGTAAGTTTGGTGTCCCCTTCTTTTGATTGTAAAATGGCGTTTTTAAAATTCTCGTGCGCTGCAGATTCGTGTGTCATTACAAATCGAGATCCCATCTGAACCCCCTGAGCTCCGAGCGACATAGCGGCAAGCATACTTTTTCCGCACGAAATTCCTCCGGCCGCAATTACGGGGATTGAAACGGATTCAACGACATTTGGAATAAGGCACAGCGTTGTTGTCTCCTCTCTTCCGTTGTGTCCACCTGCTTCGAAACCCTCGGCCACAACGGCATCTACGCCAGCTTCTTGAGATTTCAAAGCGAAGGCGCTGCTACTTACAACATGGGCCACTTTAATCCCTGAAGCCTTCAGTCTTTCGGTATATTTCTTCGGACTTCCCGCAGAGGTAAATACAATCGGAATTCGATATTTTTCAATCAATGAAATATGCTCTTCAATATTGGGATATAACAGCGGAAGGTTTACACCGAAAGGCTTATCTGTTAGTTGGAAACAGGCTTTTATTTCTGCTTCAAGTTGGTCAGGATACATAGAACCAGCACCCAAAAGCCCGAGTCCACCTGCGTTGGAAACTGCGCTCACCAAATTGGCTCCGGTACACCAAATCATTCCCCCTTGAACAATGGGGTACTTAATTCCAAAAAGTCGACTAACTGAATTCATGCTGAAATTTTCTCCAAAAATGCGAAAAACAATTGAGTGTCGAAAATTGTTGATTATCTTAGCGAACGACTTTACCCAAAATGAAAAAAATAATATTCTTTCTTAGCTTGGTTTTAGCGCTTCTTTCGAACACCGCATCGGCTCAATACCGTTGGGATTACGGATTGAAATTGGGAGCCTCGAATTATTTAGGTGACATTGGTGGGAAAAACCTACCGCGTAGGGACTTCGTTGTGGATATGCATTTGGTTTCAACCCGCGTATCTACTGGGGCATACGTTCGATACAAAGTGAACAAGCGATTGGCCTTCTCCGGAAACTTCGATTGGATTCGAATTACCGACAGAGATGCCTACTCAACTTACGCTCCTCGTCGCGCGCGCAATGCGAATTTCCAAAACGACTTGTTGGAATTGGGTGGACGCGCGGAAGTAACCATTTGGTACGACAACGACGTTGGAAACAAAGGTTATTACAATCCAGATTTTAAAGTCTTTTTGTTCGCAGGTTTGGCAGGATATTCTTCTAACCCGAAGGGACAAATTTATAGCAATGGGCAATTGCAATACGGCGGTGAGTGGTTTGCATTGCGCGATTGGAAAACAGAGGGGCAAGCGAAGCCTTATGCGAAATACGGCATGGCTATCCCAGCAGGTATTGGTGCATACTTTACCTACAACAAGAAGTGGAGAGTGCAATGGGATCTGAGCTGGAGAACTGTGTTTACAGATTACCTAGATGATCTTTCAACCACATACGCAAATCCGCAAGATGCAAAAGCCCAACAATTCGTTAACGGCCAAACGTATCAAGCTTTGTTAGACGGATTGGTTGCTGATAATCCTCAGTACACCTCTGCAGATTTATACATAGATAATTTCCGATATGTAGATGGGGCTGTTAAGCAGGCTCCTCGCGGTGATGCTACACACAACGACAGTTACCTGACAACTCAATTAACGGTAACACGCGTGGTTCGTGGAAGATCTAGCTTCTACAAATCGAAGTACAGCTACATGAAAGGAAAGCCAGGGGTTAGAAAATCAAGAGCGAAGTTCTAATTTTATAAATATTGTATCAGCTTAGAAAGTGGTTTGCGCAGTAGCGTGAACCACTTTGGTTTTAGGCCATTTATTTTCCAAGCCAAACGGTCTTCTCTGTTCGCTCGAATGCGGTTTTTAAGGCTAACATTGCTTACCCCCCCAGCGCGCATGTGAATCATTACTTTCGGAACATGAACGGCGCTGCACGACTCTTTGAATAGAAAGCGCAACATGAGTTCGTAATCTGCCGCACTTTTGAATTGCGTATCGAAGTTGCCATATCTCTCGTAACAAGATTTCTTCACGAAAAAAGTAGGGTGCGGGGGCATCCATCCTTTTAAGAAATTCGTTCTTTTATATGCCCCACTTCGCCATTTGCGAACAATCTTCCCGGTGTCTAACGGATCTACATAATTCAAATCGCCATAAAGGCAATCGGTATTGTTTTTCTGAAAAGCAAGAACCACCTGTTCTATCACATCGTTTGAGCAATAGAAATCATCGCTATTCAAAACCCCAATAATATCGCCAGTAGCTAGTGCCAGCCCTTTATTCATTGCGTCGTAAATCCCTTTGTCTCTCTCGCACAAAAACTTCGTCACCACGCCTTTCGCAGAACCTTGCATCGCACCTTCGGAACGACCTTGCGTAGCATTTTGCTTCGCATAAACAAATTGCTTCACAATTTCTATGGTTCCATCCGTAGAATTTCCATCTACAACAATATACTCAATGTCTTTATAGGTTTGCCTCTGCACGGAAGATATGGTATCTTCAATGGTGCGTGCGCTGTTGTAGCTAACAGTAATTAAGCTAACCTTCATGAAATTAAAAATTTCGGCCAATCATGAAGTTCAACACTTGATTGTAATTCCCTTTTTCATAAAAGGAATTCTTATTGGCGAAATTGGGTGAAGGTCTAGTTGGAATAACACTCGTTGAAAATTTTCCTTCAATAAACAAGTGATCGCCAAGTTGAAGCAAGGCCCCAACACACAACCCAACTTCATAACTGCGGAAGGGTGGAGTAACTGGATAAGGTAATTTATTCGCGAGTATCTCTTGTTTTATGAGTCTTCCATAATACAATCCAGATGTGAAGGTGATTGGTCCATCTTGAAAGGCAAGCTGAACAGGTACTTCAACGTATTTTAATCGGTAGGCAAACGAGATATAATTGATTGTGTCTTGCTTGGTTCGAGATCCTTTTTCAGTGTAGTAAATGCCAATGCGAAGGGATCTTTTAGAGGAAAGCGGTGCGTTAACATATGCGCCACCCGATAATCCGAATTTGTGCCAGCCGCCCAAGCCGTCGCCACTTATTTGAGTGGTTGTCATTCCCATGGCTAATCCAGCATTGAACGCTTGCTGAGCATGTAGAGAACATGAGCATAATGCAAAAAAAACAAAAAGAACTTTAGTTAATTTCATACTCAATGGCGTTTAATACAGCATGCGTATCTGCATCAACTAAGTAGCCAATCACAGTCATGTTTGTCGGAGTCCAGGTACTTTTTAAAGGAATGGTAAAACTTGTCGTTGCGGAGAATCCTGCAGCAGGATTGCTTGCAATTTGATTTCCCATTGGTTCAGACACGTTTGTCCGTAAAACATGCATGTGCACATAGTTTTCAATTTCAGCAGGTGTTTGACTGTAATCTTCTTGCGCACTCACGAGGTCGCTTTCAATAAGAAGTACCACAAGGTTTACCTTCCCTGTATACGATTCTAAAAATTGTGAGTTCATGTGAATATTGAAAACATTGTCGGCACTCACATACTGGCAATTCGCTTGCATGGAAACCGGTGTGCTAACATTCATTTCACTTGTAACAATGTCTTGCCAGCTTCCAGGATTAGCGGGGTCTAGGTATTCGAAATGCGAAAGCCCTTGAAGACGATCGATTCGCGCCGTTGGGTTGAACCCGCCATTCAACTGGGACCAATACAGATTGCCAGCTGTGGTATTATAATCGGTTTGAAACAAGGTTCCTCCTACTTCAGCCAAGGAACCTGCATGAATTGCAACAGTTACCATTCGCTCGCCAAGTGCAGAATCTAATTGCAAAGCGAGGTAAGTAGATGGTGGACAGAATCCGCATAGATGACCTGTGAATTCTTCAAACAGCACGTTTCTTTCAGCGGTCGTTGCGGTAGAAAAACTTGGAGCAGCCCCATACAGATCCTCTCTGTATTTGTTTTTGGCAACGGTAACCGGATTTTCAAGTCGGTCGCATGACCCGAATAAAAGGGCAAAGCCCAAGAGGCAGATGAAAGTCTTTTTCATGTTAAAAACTTGCTGTGTACATTAATTCAAAACCGTTCGTTGCTGGAACTGCTCGGCAAACACCTCCAATACAAAACACCCCTTGTCTGCGCTTTCCGTAGCCCAACGTCAGACGATGTGATCCGTTAATGTATCCAACGGTTCCAAATAAATAGTGAATGCGTTTCTCCTCGGTCGGATTTCCATAGTTGTATTGGTCTACCAATCCCAAGGTCCAATGCGGTGAATGCGAGTATTCAGCTACAACTGTGGCCCAATCTCCTTTGTCTTGTTTTGTTTGAAGCCCCTGCAGTTCGAGGTGCAAATTGTCTTTCGGTGTGAATTTGTAATTCAATTCCACAACTTCAATGTTCGCATAAACAATTCCCTTGAAATCGTTAGTTACAGGAGTAACAAGCGTGTTGAATTCCAAATAATAGTAAGTGAATGCAGAAGAGAATTTCTTACTTATTTTTTTCTTCACTTCGAAATTGAAATCGCGAACATATTTCGTCGGACCGAATTTCAGCGAGTTAATTTGATAGGCGTCGGTGTAGGCTTGTATTCCTGTGAGTCTTGTAGTGTCTAATCCGTTGGCAGCAGCAAAGTTTACAGAAAGTTGTGTCCCGTATTTTCCGCCAAGCTTCGTTCCTTTTTTAAAGGTATAAAAAACCTCACCCATAAAACTAACCTCGCCTTTCAGTGGCGTAGCATACGGATAAAGCGTAGAGGCCAAGTTGTAGGTGTGTTGCTTGGTTATTGAAGGAAGGTAATTTGTGGGAACGTCGAAAAGCTTTAAGTTTCGGTCACCGCGAAAACTCATGTTATCAATGAACTTCACAGCTGAATTTATTCCGAAGCCACTGCCACTGTAGGATGCATTCAAGAAGAAGGCTTTTCCTTTTCTGTAGATAAAGGCATTATCTGCACTGGGGTCATTAATTTTTTGGGCGTATTCACCTGAAACAGCCAAAGCCTTTCGATTCAGCTGAAACCGAACAGCTGAATTCGAAACGTTGTTCGGAGTTAAGAAAACCAATGAATCAACAAACCGTGTATCGCCATTTTGATAACGACTAACGAAGCTTGCGCCTAGTGTAAGTTGTGTTGGTTTTTCTGCCAGTGCTTTGAAAATTGAATTGATATTGAATTCAGCATCGCTTCCTCGAATAATTCCATCGGCATTGGTTACACGACTATCGAAGTCCAATCGCTGGCGCCCATATATACCTTTCAGCGTAATTCCTTTTTTCGGAGTAATTATTAGTCGAGCACCATCAAGGGCATTGTCAATACCGAGATTTGGTTCCCAATAAGTGCGAAGCGTTAACCCGTTTCCGAATTGCTCGTAGAAATTTCCAATAGTTACATTGAAAATGCTGTCTTGGTATTGCACGAATCTGTTCCCAATTCCCGTTCCCTTGTAGCGGTTCTGAGCGCTGAACCCTTGAATGGCATTGTTGTATGTTTCGAAACGCAAACCGGCTCTAAAACCGCCTTGGGTGTACATTAAATTTCCAAACCCATTAATAGCAGTGGTGGCGGGAGGCACAGTGGCTCCTATTAAACTGTCTTCACTGTATTGTTGCGACAGGAATTGAAAGTTACCGTGTAACTGTCCTGGATTTTTCGGATCGCCCTGCGCTTGTATCGAATATGCGAATACAGTTAAGAGGGAAAATAAGAGTAGCTTTTTCATTCGAATCATTGAGCTTCGAAAATACGTCGCAATCGGAAATAAAAAAAGCCCTTTCGGGCTTATAAATGTTCAGAGTGAATTTACTTTTTCAATTTGAGAAGTTGTTCGTGCACTTCTTCCTCATCTCCGTCTGCATAATTGTTATGTTGCCAAACAATTTTTCCAGTTCCGTCAATCAAGAAGGTGTGAGGTACATTGTTCACTCCCAAGGCTTGCGCAAATTGTTTATTGCTATCTAATAATATTTCGTAAGGCCACATTACGCTGCTTACATAGGGTGCAACGCGCATGACAGAGCGTTGATCATCAATAGAAACTGCGATTATTTTCACACCTGTTTCGGTTTGCCATTCTTCATAAAGATCCAAATAATTATTGAGTTCTTTTTTGCAAGGGCTGCACCAGGTGGCCCAAAAGCAAATTAAAGTTGGTTTACCATCCTGAGCTAAATTGGCCGTGTTAATGGTTTTGCCATTTAGATCTTTTAAGTTAATGCTCGGTAAAGACTCTTGAGCGAATAAGCCAATAGATGCAAGGAAGAATAGAAGTGAGATAGAAATGCGCATAAAATATTTTTTTTAAAAGTAAAAAACTTTAGCCAATGACTGTACCAAAAAAAAGAGCCGACGCATCGTCGGCTCTTCTTCCTTGAAAAAATCAAGATTATTTTACAGAAACACGAACAGTGTTAACAGTTCCGTTGATAGTTACATTCAACATGTAAACACCAGCTGAAAGGTTAGAAACATCTAAACGTGAAGTGTAGTTTCCAGCAGCTTGGCTACCTACGTACTGAGTCATTACGCGCTCACCAAGAACGTTAATAACGTCAACAGTAACAACACTGTTGTTTGTTAATCCGTAAGCAACGTTGATGAAATCGTTAGCAGGGTTAGGATAAACGCTAACACCAGCAGCTAAATTAACTTCTTCAATTCCAACTACAGTAGTAACGTTTGTTGGGTTAGCACTGTTGCTGAATCCGTATGTACCATCGTAGTTCCACAAAGTAGAAACAGTAGCACCAGCATCGTTCACAGTGGTAACAACCATGTGACCGTTTGCAGCAGCACCCCATTGCATATCGTAGAAACCATCACCGTATTGGTCAACAGCAGTGAAAGTATAACATCCAGTTGCTGGAAGGAATACGTTTTCAATAACGCTAGAGTTGTCAGCAGGAAGTGTAGCTAAAGCGTTGTAAGCAACAGATGCAACTACGTTTCCAGCATCGTCAGTAACTGACCATGAACATTCTTCTGGGTAGCGGTCAAATAAGATATCAATCTTCATGTGTGTTGTACCGTCTGCAGCGAAAGAAATAGGTGCTGAAGTTGCATTGTTTGAAGTGTTGTCATCAGCAGAAGTGATGTTAACGTTCAAAGTAGCAGGACCAGTTAATGCAACTGTTCCAACGTTAACTGTTTGAACAGCATAAGTAGCCAAGTTTCCAGTCCAGTTGAAAGTCAATGGAGCAGTACCACCCGTTACAGTAATTGTACAAGCAGTCAATGGAGTAGTACCATTGTTTTGGATGGTAACGGCAACATCAACGTTTCCGCAAGTAGCCATATCACCGTTGTAGCTCAACATAGCTGGGTCATTTGTTTGGAAAGCAGGAGGAGGACACTCAGCAAGAGTAGCATACAAACCAGCACCATCTAATTGACCAACTTCAGTTACAATGCGGTTAGGGCAAATGCGGTAGATAGTTGGGAAGTAACCAATAGCGTAGTTAGCATCAATTGGGTTAATCACAGCAGTTGCCGGGTTAGCCATTGGGAACTGAATTGGAGCAGATCCGGTTGGGTTTAACCAGTTACCTTGTGTGTTAGTTCCAGTACCAGCCATATCAGCATCTGTAGTAGCACCGTCACCATCTAACCAAATAACCATTACTTCGTCAGTAGTAGTTGCAGATACTCCAGGAGCACCAGCAGGACCGTGATTTACATACAAGTTGTCTAATGCACCTGTGTTGTGGAAATTCCAACATGGTCCGCACCATGTTGCAGATACGTCAAGGTATACAGTGTATCCTTGATCCAAATAGTTGTACAAGTTGTGCGAAACACCGAATTGGTCAGTGATTGTGAAATCTTGACCATACGATCCAGCAGGCAACTGAGCAAAAGACATTGTTGACGACATTACGGCAACAACCATCAATAGTAGAGCTTTTTTCATGTGATTAAATTATTAATAGGTTTACTTTAGGGCAACGAATATAAAGAAATATTCGCCCAAATACTTTTTATATCTTTGGAAAATGAAAAAAAATCTTCTCTTTTTTGGATTGGCGCTTTCTTTCTTAGGCGCTTCGGCGCAGAGCATGTCATTGGTTAATCCAGTTGCTCAGGTAATAGGAGACGCTACAACACTTACCGGTGCTGGAGAAATGGTAGCCGAATGGCCCGTGACAAATATCTCGAATGCGAGCATTTCTCTTAAATGCAGTCGCAGTGTAATTTCGGCGGTGGCTGGCACTTCGAACTATTTTTGTTGGGGTGTTTGCTTCGGTGAAACAACCAACATTTCACTGGTGTCGCAAACCATTCTTCCAAGCGACACGAACCACACTTTTTACGCACATTATAAGCCACTCGGAAATCCAGGCGAAACACTCATTACTTATTGTTTCTTCAATACCGCAAATCCAAGCGATCAAGCGTGTCAAACGGTAAGTTTCTGCTATGAATCAACATGCCCAATTGGAGTGTCAGAACAGAATACTTCGAAATTCGAATTGGTAGGCAGCAACCCGCTGAAAGGCCTGAGTTTTATCAATTATCAAATGCCTGTCGGCGTTACGGAAGGACAGTTGGTAATTACGAATATGCAAGGCAATCTAATAAAAAAGTCTCTCGTCAAGGGTAATTCTGGAAGTATCTTGTTGAATGCACAAGATTATGCTTCAGGAGTATACCAATTTACCCTTTTAACGGCAAAAGGAAAGGAGACTCTTCGAATTGTTGTAGAATAATTTAACAAAGATTTTAGCAAGGACAACCTCGATTTTCGAGGTTGTTTTATTTTTGCAAACCCAAACCAAGAACATGAAGCAAATTAAGAGGAAAGAAGCACTCGATTACCACGAGTTAGGAAGGAAAGGAAAGTTGGAAATTGTTCCAACAAAGCCCTACAGCACTCAACGTGATTTGGCTTTGGCGTATTCACCGGGTGTTGCAGAACCTGTAAAGGCTATTGCCGAAAACATAGATGACGTTTACAAGTACACAGGGAAAGGAAATTTAGTCGCAGTTATTTCAAACGGAACAGCAATTTTGGGTCTCGGAAATCTTGGTCCCGAAGCCAGCAAACCTGTAATGGAAGGAAAGGGAATGCTCTTCAAAATATTCGCAGATATCGATTCAATAGATATCGAAATGAAGGCAACTGAGGTAGATGATTTCGTGAATACAGTCATCAATATTAGTCCAACTTTTGGTGGAATTAACCTGGAAGATATCAAGGCACCTGAGGCTTTTGAAATTGAAGAGCGATTGAAGGAAGCACTCGATATACCTATCATGCACGACGATCAGCACGGGACCGCAATTATTTCAAGTGCAGCCCTGTTGAACGCTTTAGAAATCGCTGGGAAAAAATTAAGTGATATAAAAATTGTAGTGAGTGGGGCAGGCGCTGCCGCTCTAAGTTGCATGAATACAATGATAGGCCTAGGGCTGAATCCTGCGAATATTCGCATGTTCGATTCAAAGGGGCTTATCAATACTTCCAGAGAAGACATCGACCACAGAAAGAAAAGATTCGCAGTGGATTCGAATGAGAAGTCTTTGGCCGAGGCACTCGTAAATGCAGATGTATTCTTAGGACTTTCCCAAGGAAACATTGTTTCTCAAGAGATGGTGAAGTCAATGGCTGATAATCCTG